>NZ_JBFUGK010000002.1:0-206794 GCF_056402935.1 Polaromonas sp. P3_B1 | reverse complement strand
GCGTGAGGTGGCGGCCTTTCTGGCCTGACCGGGGTTGCTCCTTCTCCCTCTGGGAGAAGGCCGGGATGAGGGCCAGCGGCGTTGGTGTTTCGCCTTGCTTGGTTGCGGGCCGCCGGCCCTCACCCTAACCCTCTCCCAGGGGGAGAGGGAATAAGAGGGTTAGCCTTGTGCACAGGCGCCATTCCCCCTAGCATTGCCTCACTTTTACAACGAGGAGACATGATGGGCATGCTGGACTGGACGGAAAAAAGCAGCGCGGTACTGCAGCAAGGCGGGGTCATAAGCCCCGATGAACGCCTGCCCTGGCCGCAGACCGCCGTCATGGGCGTGCAGCACGTGATCGCGATGTTCGGCGCCACGGTGCTGGCGCCCATCCTGATGGGCTTTGACCCCAACATCGCCATTCTGATGAGCGGCATAGGCACGCTGATCTTCTTCCTGATTACCGGCGGCAAGGTGCCCAGCTACCTGGGCTCGAGCTTTGCCTTCATCGGCGTGGTCATCGCCGCCACGGCGTATGCCGGCAAGGGGTCCAACACCAACCTCGGCGTGGCGCTGGGCGGCATCATCGCCTGCGGCGCGCTGTACACGCTGATCGGCGTGGTGGTGCAGGCCGTCGGCACGGGATGGATAGAGCGCTTCATGCCGCCGGTGGTCACGGGCGCGGTGGTGGCGGTGATAGGCCTGAACCTGGCCGGCATTCCCGTCAAGAACATGGCTGCCGGCAATTTCGACGCGTGGATGCAGCTGGTGACTTTCGTCAGCGTGGCGCTGGTGGCGGTGATGGCGCGGGGCATGGTGCAGCGCCTCCTGATCCTGGTGGGCCTGATCCTTGCCAGCGTGATTTACGCGGTGCTCACCAACGGCCTGGGCCTGGGGAAACCGATTGACCTCTCGGGCATCGCCAACGCGGCCTGGATCGGCCTGCCGGGCTTTACGGCGCCGGTGTTCGACGCCAGCGCCATGCTGCTGATCGCACCCGTGGCCATCATCCTGGTGGCGGAGAACCTGGGCCACATCAAGGCGGTGACGGCCATGACCGGCAAGAACCTCGACGTGTACATGGGCCGCGCCTTTATCGGCGACGGCGTGGCCACCATGGTGTCGGGCGGCGCGGGCGGCACGGGCGTGACGACCTACGCCGAGAACATCGGCGTGATGGCCGCGACCAAGATTTACTCGACGGCCGTCTTTGTGGTGGCCGCGTTGATCGCGGTGCTGCTGGGCTTCAGCCCCAAATTCGGCGCGCTGATCCAGGCCATCCCGCTGCCGGTGATGGGCGGCGTGAGCATCGTGGTGTTCGGCCTGATCGCCGTGGCCGGCGCCAAGATCTGGGTGGACAACAAGGTCGACTTCTCGGACAACAAAAATCTCATCGTCGCGGCCATCACGCTGGTACTGGGCACTGGCGACTTCACGCTGCGCTTCGGCCAGTTCGCGCTGGGCGGCATAGGCACGGCCACTTTTGGCGCCATCCTGCTCTACGCACTGCTCAATCGCAAACGCTGAGTCGGCCCTCAACAAAAAAGCCCCGGCTGGTGATGCACCAGCCGGGGCTTTCTGACTTCAGGCCTGGTCGTTTTTAGCCGACGAAGCGGCCGCCGGCTCCCAGCACGCCCAGTTCCACGAACTTCGAACCCGCGAACGGCGGTGCGGCGTAGTCGATGCTGAAACCGCCGAGGTCGAACTTCTGCAGGCCGGCCAGCGCGTTGCGCAGCTTGGCGCGCGTTACCTCGCGGCCGGCGCGCTCAAGGCCTTCCGCCATGACCAAGGTGTTGATGTAGCTCTCAAAGCTGACCGGCGAGAACTCCTGCTGGCCGATGCTGCGCATGGCGGCCTGGTAGTCGCGCACCACCTGCAGCTTGGCGCGGTACGGGTCGGGGAACACCATGGTCAGCGCCAGGCCGGCGCCGGCCGCGCCCAAGGCCTTGATGCCGTCGCCGGCCAGCGTGACGCTCAGCCCCGCAATCGGCAGCGCGGGCGAAGCCTTCTTCAGCGCGGTAATCAGGCCGACGGAAACCGACCCTGCGGTGCCCAGCAGCACGGCGCCGGGCTTGGCCGCGACGACCTGGTTCACGACCTCATTGAGGTTCTTGCCGTCGACGGCCAGCGCCGCCTGGACTGCGGCCTTCCCGCCCTGCGCCTGCAGCGCGCGGCTGACGTCGAGCAGCACTTCCTTGCCGTAGTCGTTGTCCAGATAGACGACGGCCAGGTCCTTGATGCCCATGCTCACAATTCTCTGCACCAGGCGCTGGGTTTCGTCGGTGTAGCTGGCGCGCACGTGGAAGACGTTGCGCATGCCGGGCTTGCGCAGCGATGAAGCGCCCGAGCGTGGGCCGACGTAAGGCAGGTTGGACTCTTCAATCAGCGGCACGATGGCGGTGTTGTTGGGCGTGCCCACGCAGGACATCAGCGCGAAAATGCTGCCGTCGCCGATCATCTTCTTGACGTTGTCGGCGCTGCGCTGCGGCACATACCCATCGTCCATCATCTGGAACTGCAGCACCCGGCCGTTCACGCCGCCCTTGGCGTTGATCTGGCCCATGGCCGCGTCCACGCCCTGCTTCAGCTCGGCGCCCACGCCGGCCAGCGGGCCGGTGGTCGCACCTGTGCAGCCGATGGTGATGGCCTTGGCCGTCAGCCCGTCCTGGGCATAGGCATTGCGGATAAAAGCGGGGGCGGCGGCAAGGGCAGCCAATTGAGGGGCAAGCGAAAGGAAGCGGCGGCGAAACATCGCGAATCTCCAAAAAAGGGGGCGGCCGTGAAGCCGGAAGAACAAGGCCGTGCAGCCTTGGCGGTGAACAACAAGCTGCGGACCGGCGTAAAAGCGCGGACCGGCGGCGGAAGCACCGGAGTGTAATGGATTCTAGGTAAAAACCCTGATAAACCGTTCAACAACAGCAAAATCAGGGACAGGCCGCATGGGCCGCTGCCTTATTTGGTTTGAGCTCGCCCTGTCGCCTTGGCCAGGGCGGCCTTGGTGGCCCTGAGTTCGCGCTCCAGGTCGGCGCGCTCATCAATCTGCTGCTCCAGCACCTCGTTGACCTGGGCCAGGTCTTCCGCGGATTCCTGAATCCGGGTTTCCAGCGCATCGGTTTTTTCCAGCGCCTGGGCCACGTCGCCGGTTTGCACCTCGGGCGGAATTTCCTGTTTGAGCACCGTGTTGATCACCGTCAGTTCGGCGGCCGACTGCTCCGCGCTGTCTTTTACGGCCTCGTTCTGCTCGAGCGCCCGTTTCAGCGGCGTGGGTACGGAAGATAGGGACTGAGGCATGTCGGGGTCCTTGATGGAGGAGGCAGGACCGTTGCCGGCGATAAGCCTGCGCCAAAGCGGGGGGCTTACAAACGGCGCGCGGGATTCGCGGACGATTTTACGCGCATGCACCCGCGGCGTTCCTTCAAAGACCTGCGGCAGGCCGGGGTACCTTACCGGTTCCGGGCGGGACTGACGGCACGCGCCGGCGCGGACGCCGGCGATGCGGGCCCTGGGCTGAAGATCTTTCCCAGTGTGGCCCCTATGCGGGCGCCGATGGCCGTGCCTACACCCGGCAGCACGGCGGTGCCGACCACGGCGCCGGCGATGGCACTCTTGGGCACGGAGAATTTGACATCCTCGAGCGGCCCGCTGACGCTGAGCGGGACGCCCACAATGCCGTCCACCAGGTCGACCGCGAACTCGGCTTCGATCTGGCGGTTGGCGATTTTGGCCTGGCCCGATGCGCTCAGCGAGCCTGACCTTGCCTTGAGATTGGTGTACGTGATGACCATGCCCTGCGGCGTGTTCTGCGTATCGAGCTGGCCCGTGATCGAATCGAGCGGAGTCTGGCCGGCGTGCTCCTTGCCGGCGGTGCGTACGGCTTTGTCCAGGTCAAAGCGCAGCAGGGTGGACTTGCCGATGGTGAAGGGCGTCCGCGTATGCAAGGAGCGCGCGAGCTCACCCATGGTGTCGCCGTTGGCGGAAAGCGTGGTCTCGCCCGATGCATTGCCGGCGACGACGGACCGGCGGTTGAACGCCGCCATCATGCTTTCGACCTCCACGCCCCGCGGCTGCAGCGTGCCCTCCAGGTGCATGCGGCCGTTGGCGCGGAAGTCCAGCCTGAGTTCGCCGTCGGCCGTGCCCCCGCCGACATGGATGCGCGCGGCCCAGCGGTCTTCCTGGCCGTGGCGCGTCAGCAGCAGGTCGGTCGCGGGCTTAAAGCCGGGCCGGCGCAACTCGGCCTTGCGCGGGCGCCAGCCGGGGTCGAAATCGACTTCGCCCTCATACACCACCGCGATGCCGCGCCGCGAGATCCAGGTCACGTCGCGAAACACAAAGCGCGCAAGCGGCAGTTCTTCGCTCGCCATCTCGTCCTTCTCGCGCCCGCTGCCCAGGCCGTGCAGCGAGAGCTGGGGCACCACGGCGCCTTCCAGGTCGGCCCGGTCTATCTTGATGCGGCGCTGCGCCAGCGCGAACACGTCGGGATAGGCGGTCATTTTTTTGATCACGATGGGCTGCGGCTGCTCGGTGGCGGCGTCCTCCATCACCACGGCCGGCGAAGGCAGCAGCCGCCAGTGCACCGCGCCCACGCGAACCTTGACGCCGAGCTGCCTTTCGAGTTCCACCGAAGCGCGGCGGGCCAGTTCCTCGTCGGACGGCACCAGGCGCAGCACTGCGAGCCAGGCGGCGGCCGCCAGGATCGCGATGATGCCCAGGGCCAGCAGCCATCTGCTTTTGCGTGTCATTGATGAAGCCTCTTTCTCATGCCCACCAAGCTTAGGGTGCGGCCCGGCTGTTGCCTGGGCGACAAGCCGCCCATCTTCTGTAGGCCGCAACCGTATAGTGGGAGACCGACATTCCGTGGAGCCCATCACATGCGCATCTGGCAACAACCCATTTCCGTCGCGCTGCTCACCGCCGCCAACGCCGACAGTGCGGTGACACACCTGGGCATCGAGTTCCTGGAAGTCGGCGACGACTTCATACGCGCACGGGTGCCGGTGGACCGACGCACGGTGCAGCCGTATGGCCTGCTGCACGGCGGTGTGTCGGTGGTGCTGGCCGAAACCCTGGGCTCCTGCGGCGCGGCTTTTGCGGCGCCCGCGGGCCATCGGGCCGTGGGGCTGGACATCAACGCCAACCACCTCAAGGGCACGACCAACGGTTGGGTCACAGGCATCACGCGCCCGGTGCACATAGGCCGCAGCACCCAGGTCTGGCAGATAGACCTGCACAACGACGCGGGCGAGCTGACCTGTGTGTCGCGCATCACCATGGCGATGCTGCGGCCGGGGTGACGCGGGCGTGATGCAGCGTGACGCGATTCGGGCCTTACAGATGTAAGCGCGGTAGGAAGCGCCTGGGTTTGCGGCGCATGGCAATTCGCTTAAGTTACCAATTGAAACAAATTCGCCTCCCACCAGTGCCAGCATCGAGGCTTGCGACTGCCAGCGCTTGACCAGCGCGCCCGTGGCGGGTTTTGCCGGGCTTTGCCAGGCAATTTTCCCTCGTAAAAGCGCAACACGCGGCCGCCCAGGGCTGGATGGGGTGGCGCCTGGTTTCTCTCAGGCTTCATACTTTTTTTATCTGGAGAGGTGGCCGGGATCGTATTTGATCTTATGGGAAGTCGTCCGTAATGTTCGCCCAAAGAAGCGCAGAGGTAACAAATGGACACGAAGAACGTAAGACTGCTGGCCACGGCGATATTGGCTGCCGCCTTGTGCGGCGCGGGACAAGCCCAGATCGTGATCGGCCAGACCGCCGGGTTCACCGGCCCCGTGGCGGCCGGCGTCAAGGAGAACACGGACGGCGCGCGCCTGTGGTTCGACGCGGTGAACGCGCGGGGCGGTATCGCGGGCCGGCCGCTGGAGCTGGTGTCGCTGGACGACAAGTTCGATCCCAAGCTCGCCAGCGAAAACGCGCAGAAACTGGCCGATCGCGGCGCCATTGCCCTCTTCCTGACGCGCGGCACGCCCCCGACCGAGGCGGTGCTGCCCGTGCTGCAAGCCAACCACATGCCGCTGGTAGGCCCCTCGACGGGCGCGATGATCCTGCACCAGCCGGTGAACCGCTATGTGTTCAATGTACGCGCGACCTACCAGCGCGAGGCCCAGAAAGCCATTGAACACCTGAATACGCTGGGAATCACGCGCATCGCCCTTGTGCATGCGGACGACTCCTTCGGCCGCGACGGCCTGGAGGGGGCCAACAGGGGCTTTGCCCAGGCCAAGCTCACCCCCACACATGTGCTGAAAGCCGACCGCAGCAAGCCCGACTACAGCGTACTCGTGCCGCCCATCGTGGCAAGCGACGCGCAGGCCGTGCTGTGGATAGGCTCGGCCAACGCGGTGGCCGAAGGGGTAAAGGCCATCCGCGCCACCAAGTCGTCCATCCGTGTGGTGACCTTGTCCAATAACGCCTCGGCGGGCTTCGTCAAGGCGCTGGGCGAGCATTCGCGCGGCGTCATCGTCACGCAGGTCTACCCGTCCGAGCGCTCCTATGCCTACACCATGGTGCAGGAAGCCATGGACCTGGCCAAGGCCAAAAACCTGGCGCTGTCGCCCGCCGTGCTGGAAGGCTATGCCGCCGCCAAGGTGCTGGTGGAAGGCCTGCGGCGCGCGGGCAAGAACCCGACGCGGGAGACGCTGCTGACAGCCCTGGAAAACATGAAGCGCTACGACCTGGGCGGTCTGGAGGTGAGCTTCAGCCCCGACGACCACACGGGCCTGGAGTTCGCGGACCTTTCCATCGTGGACCTTGAAGGCCGCTTCGTGCGCTGAGGCGCGGCCCTGCAACCCTCGCACTCATCAGCGACATCCACAGGGGAAAGCCATGATGGAATGGAAAAGGTCGCTGCACAGCTGGCTGTACGAAAGCTCCACACAGATACCGAAGGCGCAACTGGAGGAGCTGCGGTTCCAGCTTCAGGAGGCGCTTGAGCAATGCGAAGGACCGATGTGCGAACGCATGCGCTGGCGCATCGATGCGGCGTGCACGGCGCAGCACCTCTGGCTGTTGCGCGGGGAAATATTCCAGTTGGTGTCGCGCCAGTTCTGCCAGGAGGAAGCGGCGCGGCGCATCAATGCGCTGCTGCCCGCCTTCACGGGCCGCTTGCCGCGGCGCATGCTGACGCGGGTCTAGGCGGCTGCCCCTGTCTTATTCAGTGGCGGCGCGCGCCATGCGTTCGCTCTTCCAGTACACGTCGTCGCCGCCATTCATGCGGTTGAGCACGCGCGACAGCACAAACAGCAGGTCGCTCAGGCGGTTGAGGTACTGGCGCGGCGCTTCCTTCAAGGGCTCGGTCGCGCCCAGCGCCACCACGGCGCGTTCGGCGCGGCGCGCGACGGTGCGGCACACATGCGCCAGCGAAGCCGCGCGCGAGCCCGCCGGCAGGATGAATTCGGCCAGGCGCGGCAGCGCCGCATTGTGTTGGGCCAGCGCTTCGTCCAGCAAGGCCACGGCCTCGGGCTTGAGCAATTCAAAGCCCGGGATGGACAGCTCGCCGCCGAGGTTGAAAAGCTGGTGCTGCACCTCCACCAGCAGCTCGCGCACGCCGGGCGGCAGCTCCTCACACAGCAGCACGCCGATGTGCGAATTCAATTCATCGACGTCGCCCATGGCGTGAACGCGCAGACTGTCCTTGGACACGCGCGTGTTGTCGCCCAGGCCGGTGGTGCCGTTGTCGCCGGTGCGGGTTGCGATCTGTGAAAGTCTGTTGGCCATGGTGCGAAGCGCGATGAGGCGCGATGTGAAAGTCAATGAAGCAAAAGGACTAAAACGCAAAGCTGGAGCGTTACGCCCGGCAAGAAAATGTGTCGACCTGAGCCATCATGTGAGTGAGGCAACACCCTGAAAAACTGCTGGCCGCGAGGCGCGGGCTGGGTTGCAATGGCGGCTTGTTCACTCTTTGAAAGACTTCTCGCATGACCATGCACACGACAGCAACATCCCCTGCGAAACAATCGAATCATTCTATTCCCGGTATGCCTGGCTTTGAGTTGCGCAGCGTGTTGCTGGTGGCCGCACTGGTTGCGGGCGCCGCCGGTGCGGCGCGCGCGCAGAGCGCACCGCCGTCCCCCGCCAGCCCCAGCAGCCCTCCTTCGCAGATGGCGCCCTCCGCAACCCCGGGCGCCGTGCCGCAAAACCGCACCACCACCAAGGACGTCGAAGCAGCTTTCGGCCGCGCCGATGCCAACAAGGACGGCAAGCTGGACCGCCAGGAGGCCGAACACCTGCCGGCCGTGGCGCAACGCTTCGAGCAGATCGACACCAACCACGACTCCTTCATCTCGCTGCCCGAACTCACCAAGGCGGCCATGGGCTCCTGATGGCCCATGCCACAGCCTGCCGCGTGCGCGAGGCTGCTCAGGTCTTGCTCCTTCCCCCGCTGGGGGAAGGTTGGGATGGGGGCTAGCGGCCGTAGAAGAAGTGTTTGCTCAAGCGCCGCTGGCCCCCACCCCTGCCCTCCCCCAGTGGGGGAGGGGAGTAAAAAGGGGGAATAGATCCTTATCTCCAACCCGCGGCCGCAAATAGCCGCAAGCTCCGGACCTTATTGGTACAACGGCGTACACGTCGTAAACTGTGCCACCGACCGGAGACAACAATGAACGCCCCCCTTCCCCAGCACCTGCTTCCCGAGATCCACCAGCGCGAAACGCCTGCCGCGCTCATTGCCGCGCTCAAGGCGCGCTTTGCCGAGCGCTGCTCAACCGCCCTGGTGGTGCGCGAGCAGCACGGCCGCGACGAGTCCTCCTTCGCCGCGCCGCCGCCTTCGGCCGTGGTGTTCGCCGAAAGCACGCAGGACGTGGCCGATGCGGTGAAGCTGGCCAGCGAGCACAACGTACCTGTCATCCCCTTCGGCGTGGGCACTTCGCTCGAAGGCCACTTGCTGGCCGTGCAGGGCGGCATCAGCATCGACGTGAGCCGCATGAACAAGGTGCTGTCCATCAACGCCGAAGACCTGACCGTCACTGTGCAGCCCGGCGTGACGCGCAAGCAGCTCAATGAAGAAGTCAAAAGCACCGGCCTGTTCTTCCCGATAGACCCGGGCGCCGACGCGACCCTGGGCGGCATGAGCGCCACGCGCGCCAGCGGCACGAACGCCGTGCGCTACGGCACCATGCGCGAGAACGTGCTGGCGCTGGAAGTCGTCACCGCCGACGGCAGCGTGATACGCACCGGCACACGCGCCAAAAAATCATCGGCCGGCTACGACCTGACCCGCCTCATGGTGGGCAGCGAAGGCACGCTGGGCGTGATCACCGAAGTCACCGTGAGGCTTTACCCGCTGCCCGAGGCCATCTCGGCCGCGGTGTGCTCTTTCCCGAGCATAGAGGCCGCGGTGCGCACCACGATTGAAGTGATACAGCTGGGCGTGCCGATCGCGCGTGTGGAGCTGATAGACCACAACACCGTGCGCATGGTGAACACGCACTCCAAGCTCACGCTGCGCGAAGAGCCCATGCTGCTGATGGAGTTCCACGGCACGCCCAGCAGCGTGAAGGAACAGGCCGAGCTGGTGCAGGAGCTTGCCAGCGGCCATGGCGGCAATGCCTTTGAATGGGCCAGCACACCGGAAGAACGCACGCGCCTCTGGACGGCGCGGCACAACGCCTACTTCGCGGCCATCCAGTCGCGGCCCGGCTGCCGCGCGATCTCCACCGACACCTGCGTGCCGATCTCTCGCCTGGCAGATTGCCTGCTGGAGTCGGTGGCGGAGGTCGACGCCAGCGGCATCCCCTACTTCCTGGTCGGCCACGTCGGCGACGGCAACTTCCACTTCGGCTACCTGATAGACCCGACCATCCCCAAGGAGCGCGAAGTCGCCGAGGCGCTGAACCACAAACTCGTGAGCCGCGCGCTGGCGCTCGAAGGCACTTGCACCGGCGAGCACGGCGTAGGCCTGCACAAGATGGACTTCCTGGTAACGGAGACCGGCGACGGCGCGGTCGACATGATGCGCACCATCAAACGCGCGCTGGACCCGAAGAACATCATGAACCCAGGCAAGATTTTTTCGCTGTCCTGAAGCCGCATCGCCTCAGCCCCCGGCCTGAACCTGAAGGCCGTGATCGCCGAGCGTGAAAAAGAACGTGGCGCCCCGGCCGGGCTCCGAGCGCGCCCACACCCTCCCTCTGTGCCGCGCCACGACGGCGTGGACAATCGCCAGGCCGGTGCCCAGGCCGGGGAATTCGTCCGCCGCGTGCAGCCGCTGGAAGGGCGTGAAGAGCTTGTCGGCACAAGCCATGTCAAAGCCCACGCCGTTGTCCCGGATCCACCACATCGGCGCGCCGGATTCATCCTGGCCGCAGCCGACCTCTATTTCCGAAACGTCGCGGGTGGCGCTGAACTTCCAGGCATTGCCGACCACATGCCACACCACCGCCGCCAGCAGGCTGCGGTCGGCGTGCGCGGGCCGCGTGGGCCCGGCAAACAGCCTCACCCGCCGGCCCGGCTCCTGCTCGCGCAGCTGGGCGACCATGGCCTTCACCAGCCCACTGACATCCACCGTCTGTATCCACAGGCTTCTGCTGGAGACGCGTTCCAGTTCCAGCAAGGCGTCGGCGCAGGCGTCCACCTGACGGGTGGCGCGCAGGATGCGTTGCATGAGCTTGCGGCCTTGCGCGTCGTTCGTTTCAAGCAGCCGGCGATCCAGGAGTTCGCCGAAGCTGCCCAGGGAGATCAGGGGCTGCCGGAGGTCGTGGGCCAGCAGGCTCATGAAGGTGTTCATGCGCTCGTTGGCCGCGTTGAGTTCGGCGGCGCGCTCGTGCACACGCTGCTCCAGGTGCTTGTTGAGCGCGAAGATCTCCGCGCGCGCCAGGATGTTGCGACTCATCTCCCGCCTGACCGACGCCATCAGCACGACAAACACCGCCACCGCCAGGCCTATGGTCACGAGAAGCGACACCAGCATGGTGGTACGGCCCTTTTCCAGGGCGCCGGCCTGCTCGCGCCGCAGCGACTGCTGCGCGGTTTCAAGCTCCCGCTGCAGCCGGGAAAACTCCGCGAACAGCACCACGCTGGCGAAGGAGTCGCCCGCATCGCCGTAGCCGGCCGGCAGCGGCGCGCCCGGTGATGCGGACAGCGCATCGGCCGTCACGCGCTGCGCGCGCGCCAGCGAGGCCTGGAGCACCGCGACACGCTGCTGCTGGCCGGCCGCCATGTGGTCCGCATGCCCGGTGAAGTCCACCACCGAGCGGTAGGTGTAGCTGGCCGATGCCACCAGGACCACCAGTGTGCCGGCCATGGCGAGCACCACCTTGACCTCCAGCGGGGAGAGTTCGGTTTCCATGCTGCTGAGCGAGGTGTCACGGGCGTGCGCAGCGACCACGGCAAGGCCCAAGGCGGTGAAGGCCAGCGCGGTGTTGACAGCGACGGGCGGCAGCCAGACGTCGGTAACCAACTCGCTGGCATGCCAGAGGTAGCCCAGCAGGCTGACCACGCCTATGCTGGCAACCTGGCCGCCGCACACATAGGCCAGCCAGCCCGCGTAGCGGCAGCGCACAAAGCCCAGCCCGATACCCAGCATGAAAAATGTCCAGGCGCTAAAGGGCGACATGCGGCCGGGGGCCAGGTTGTAGGCATTGGCCCCGTCGCGAAACAGCAGTTCATCGATGCGCAGGTCGACCGCGAAGAGGTATTCAAACAGCGTGGCCGCGCCGATGGCGCTGACGGCGGCGGCCAGGGCGTAACCCCAATAACGCATTCTTTTTTCATGGCGGCGCAAACCCACGAGCAGGGCCGCGGCGCACAGGCACAGGCCGATGGCCGTGTTGGGTTTCATCTGGACGGCGCCCGGTATCAGGCTTTTCAGGATGTCCAGCTGCAGCACCCAGCCCAGCAGCCCCACGGCACCCATGGCCATGGCAAGGCCCGCGGCAACCAGAACGGTATGCCTCCTGATGTGGCTCAGATTAAAGGTGCGCACGGCGGACCCCATTGCTTCTTCGCCGGCGCGGCCAACTCCGGAGGGACGTCCGAAAACCTGGCCGCGCCCTTGAACACAAAGATTAGCACTTAATTACTCAATTAGGTTGAATAATTAACACTATCGGGGTATGACTCACCGCGCTGGAGCGGAAAAGAAAAAGCCCCCTGGAGGAGGGGGCTACGGCACAACGCGAAAGGGCCTTGTCCGGGATGGCCAGACGGGCTACTTGTTGCCGCGCAGGCGCTCGATCAGCCCGTTGAGTTCGTCCATGGAGGCGAACTGTATGGCCACTTCGCCCATGTCTTCGCGTCTGCCGTTGCGCTTGACCTGTTTCTTGACGCGCACCTCCACGTCGGCCATCAGCAGGTCTGCCAATTCTTCCTCGACGCGGCGCGTGTCGCGTGATTTTTCTTTCGCGGCTTTTTGCGGCTTGAGCGAGAACTCGGCGCTCAGTTTCTTGACCAGGCTTTCGGCTTCGCGCACCGACATTTTTTTGGCGGAGATCTGATTGGCCGCGGTGATTTGCGCGGCGCGGTCCAGAGCCAGCAGCGCGCGCGCGTGGCCCATGTCGAGGTCGCCCGCCATCAGCATGGTTTGCACCGGGTCGGCCAGATTCAGCAAACGCAGCAGGTTGGAGGCCGCGCTGCGCGAGCGGCCCACGGCCTGCGCGGCGAGCTCGTGCGTGAGGCCGAACTCCTTGACCAGGCGCTGCAGGCCGTGCGCTTCTTCAAGCGGGTTGAGGTCTTCGCGCTGGATGTTTTCAATCAGCGACATGGCGGCGGCCGACTCGTCGGGCACGTCGCGCACCAGCACCGGCACGCTGTCCAGGCCGGCCAGCTTGGCCGCGCGGAAGCGCCGTTCGCCGGCGATGATTTCGTACTTGCCGTCGTTGGCGCCCGACGTCAGTCGCCGCACCAGGATGGGCTGCATGATGCCCTGCACCTTGATGGATTCGGCCAGCTCGTAGAGCGCGCCCTCGTCCATGCGGGTGCGCGGCTGGTACTGGCCGGCGACCATGTCTTCCAGCCGCAGCGAGGCCGGCAGGCCCGGGCTGTTGGCGCTGGTGCTGGCGTTCTCGGCGTCGGTGGCGGTCTCGCTGACCTTGGGGCCGAGCAATGCTTCGAGCCCGCGGCCCAGGCCTTTGGGTTTTTTGGTGACCATGGTTTCTATTCCTTCAATCCGTCAATGTTGTGATGTATCGCGCAGTGTTATTGGGGCGTGAGGCTGCCGCCCAGGGACTGCAGCACGCCGCGCCACAGGGCGTCGCGCTCTTCGTAAGGTTGTGCGTCCTGCTTGCCGCTGGCCTGTTCCCAGGCCGATGTCAGCACCAGCACAATGCCGGTGGAGGGCTGCACATAGACCGTCTGGCCGTGGATGCCCTGCATGGCGAAGGTGCGCGCCCGCATGGGCATGAGCCAGAACTGGTAGCCGTAGCCGAAGTAAGGCGTGGCCGTGCGCGGCTTGAAAGCCTGCGGCTGGCGCGTCGCGTCGGTGGCGTCCAGCAAATACTCCAGCGGCAGGACCTGCAGCGCGCCGGGCTTGCCGGTGGCTTTGTCGATGGCGCGGCCGTCATTGGCCAGCAGCTGGCCCAGGCGCGCCCAGTCGCGCAGGCTGGCGTTGAAAGCGCCATAGGATTGTTCCTGCCCGTCGACGGAGATGCGCCAGAAGGCGTCGTGCTCGGCGCCCATGGGTTTCCAGATCCACTCGGCGGTGAGCTCGGACATGTTCTTGCCGGCGGCGGCCACCACCACGCGGCCCAGCACATCGGTCTCGGAGCCGGCGTAGACAAATTTTTCGCCGGGCGGCGAGTGGCGGTCGGTGATGGACTTCAGCACGTCCACCGGTTTGCCCGCGCCGGGCGCACCGGCGCCGGCACGCGACAGGCGGGCGATGTCGTCCTTGCCGTCATAGCGCTCGGTAAAAGTGAGGCCCGAGCTCATGCGCAGCAGCTGGCGCAGGGTGGTCGCGCCGTAGGGGCTGCCGGCGAGTTCCTTGACGTATTTTTCAGCCGGGTCGTCGAGCGAGGCGATCAAGCCCAGCGAGAGCGCCTTGCCGACCAGCAGCGAGGTCACGCTCTTGGCCATGGAGAAGGACAGAAAGCGCGCGTCGTCCTTGCGGCCGTAGCGGTAGTGTTCGGCGACGATTTCGCCGTTTTTCAAGATCAGCAAACCGGTGGCACGCTGGCGCTCCAGGTAGTCGGCCAGGGTGTAGTGGGTGTTCTTGTAGCGGTAGCTGATGGACGCGGGGCCGGCCGCGCGTGGCAGCGGACTGGCCTCGGCCGGGCGTGCGACCACGCGGGTCTGCACACCATGCACCTTGTCCATGGTCGACCAGGAGCCGACACGGTAAGGATTGCTGTACCAGGTGCTGGCGTTGCCCAGCGGGTAGCCCTGCGATTTGCCAAGCAGCTCTTCATCGGGCTCGGCATGCAGCGCGGTACAGGCGAGCGAGGCGGCCAGGGCGGCAACCGCCAGCGCGGTGGATGCAAAGCAGGAACGCGAGCGGGAGCGGGCGAAAGAGCGAGGCAAGGGCATGGGTTCTCTTGTTATGAATGTTGGTGTTCGAGAGAAGCGGGCAGTGCTTGAAGGCGCTGCAATTTTTCAAACGCCTCGGGCCAGTCGCCCAGGCCGCTGTCGGCATTGAGGTGGCCGCGCGGCCCGGCGTCGACAAGCTCGGCGCCCCAGGCCGCCGCGAACTGGCGTGCACGCGCAGGCGCGCAGAACGGGTCGTCGCTGCTGCAAAACACCACGGTGGGAAAAGGCAGCTTGCCCAGGGACACGGGCGCCCAGCCCGGCAGCATCTGGCGCACGTCCTCGCGTTCCACGTCGGGCGGCGCCACCAGCAGCGCGGCCTTGACGCGGTGGGTGTTGCGCGAGTGCGAAGCCCAGGCGGCGGTCAGCATGCAGCCCAGGCTGTGCGCGACCAGCACGGCCGGCTCGTCGCAAGCGAGCAGCACCTCTTCAAGCCGCGCGCTCCAGTCGCCGCGCAACGGCCGCATCCAGTCGTGCTGCTCGACGCGGGTGTAGCCGTGCGCGCTTTCCCAGCGGCTTTGCCAGTGGCCGGGGCCGCTGTTTTGCCAGCCGGGGAGTATCAGGACATTGCGGGGGTTCATGCTGCGCGGGGCTTGATCGCTACTATATTGATAGCGCAAAGGCGCCTGTGTATGGGGCCTTGACCGGTTTGAATCACATCGCCTTGATGCGATCGACCATCTCTTCGGCGAAAGTGACGAAAGCTTGCGCGCCGCGGGAGGCCGGGTCAAACACCACGCCGGGCAGGCCGTAGCTGGGCGCTTCGGCCAAGCGCACGTTGCGCGGGATCACGGTGTTGAAGACCTTGTCGGCGAAGTGTTCCTTGAGCTGGTCACTGACCTGCTGCTGCAGGGTGATGCGCGGGTCGAACATCACCCGCAGCAGGCCGATGATCTGCAAATCCTTGTTGAGGTTGGCGTGCACCTGCTTGATGGTGTTGACCAGGTCGGTCAAGCCTTCGAGCGCAAAGTACTCGCACTGCATGGGCACGATCACGCCGTGCGCGCAGCACAGGCCGTTGAGCGTCAGCATGCTCAGGGACGGCGGGCAGTCGATGAGCACGAAGTCGTACTGGCTGTCGACTTCGGCCAGCGCGAGCTTGAGGCGCTTTTCGCGACGCTCGACGTCGACCAGTTCAACCTCGGCGCCGGCCAGTTCGCGGTTTGCGCCCAGCACGTCATAGCCGCATTTTTCGCTGTGCACCCGGGCTTCGGCCACAGAGGCGGATTCGAGCAGCACGTCGTACACCGTCATCTCGAGCTGGCGCTTGTCCACGCCCGAACCCATGGTGGCATTGCCCTGCGGGTCCAGGTCGATCATCAACACCCGCTGGCCGACTTTGGCCAGCCCCGCCGCCAGATTGACCGTGGTGGTGGTCTTGCCCACCCCGCCCTTTTGGTTGGCAACGCAGAATATTTTGGCCATGTGTGCTTTTAGTTTTTGTTCGAAAGAGGACGCGAAATGCGATAACGGCTGGCGGCCAAGAGCCGCTTATTTGGAAACCGCGAGCTTGAGGCCGAAGCCGATCAGGAAGACACCGGCCAGCTTGTTCAGGATGGTCGTGATTTTGGGGTTGGCGCGAATGCGCTCGGCCAGGTGGTAGGTGATCATCACTGAGCACAGGCCATACAGAAAAGTCAGCCCGGCAATCGTGGACGCCATCACGGCAAATGTTTTCAGGCCCTGGTGCTGGGCCGGGTCGACAAACAGCGGAAAGAAAGCCATGTAGAACACGATGGCCTTGGGGTTCAGCAAGGTGATCAGCAGTGCCTGCTTGAAGTAGTGGCGGGGCTTGATGTTCAGCAGGGGCGCGTCGCCGGGCTTGGCCACCAGCATCTTGATGCCCAGCCAGGCCAGGTAAATCGCCCCGGCCCACTGGACGATGTGGAACGCCGTCGGGTAAGCCGCCATGATGGCCGACACGCCGGCCACCGCCGCCCAGAGCAAAACCTGGTCGCCAGCGATGACGCCAAAGGTCGCGCCCAGGCCGCCGGCAATACCGCCCTTGCTGGTCGAAGTGATCAGCGCGAGGTTGCCCGGGCCGGGAATCAACAAAAACACAATGATGGCGACGACAAAAGCGCCGTAGTCGGCGATGCCGACGAATGAGCCCAACATGGAGGTTCTCCAGAAAGTAGAGAAAAGTGAGAGGGTGAGTTTACGACAGGGGTGTGCCGCCCCAATGCCAAATCAGCCGATCAGGGCGGATTCGGTGTTCGAGACGGTTTCTTTTTGTGCCCGAACAACGGACCGGGCGGCATCGCCCTCTTCCAACGGTCGCCCAGCCGGGATCAGGGAGCGGTCTTTTTCCGCATCCAGACCATGCAGCGCTCGGCATCCAACCCCGGAACCTGCAGCTGTTCCACGTGAAACACCTCGGTCCCAGCCGGCAAGGCGGCGATTTCCTCGGCCGGGTGTTTGCCCTTCATGGCCATCCAGGCGCCTTGCGGCGCCAGGGCGCCGACCGACCAATTGGTGAAATCGGGGAGCGAAGCGAAGGCCCGGGAGCAGATCACCTCAAACGGCGTGGCAATGGTTTCGACCCGGGCGTGCAATCCCGAGAGATTGGGCAGCTTGAGCGCCAGGGCCGCCTGTTTGATAAAGGCGGCTTTTTTGGCGACCGTGTCCACACAGGTGACGGTCACTTCCGGGCAGCAGATCGCGATGACCACCCCAGGCAGGCCGGCGCCGGATCCCACGTCCAGCAATCTGGCGCCCTGCCCCAGCCCGGCTTTTTGCAGGTGGCGCCGCAACGGCAGCACCGCGGCCAGGCTGTCCAGCAGGTGGTGGGTCAGCATTTCGGCCGGGTCGCGCACCGCCGTCAGGTTGTAGACCTTGGTCCACTTGCCGATCAAATCCTGGTAATCCAGCAGCTGGCCGACCTGGGCGTCGCCCAGCTCCAGTTGCAGCGCCTTCAGGCCGGCGCGCAAATCCTGTTCACCGGCCCGCATCAGGCTTTGGCTTTTTCGTTGGCGGCCTCAGCTGCCTGGAGCGGAACCGTGTTTTTCCACAGGTTCTTTTTCAGGTGCACCAGCAGCAGGGAGACGGTGGCCGGCGTGATGCCCGAGATGCGCGAGGCCATTCCCAGGGTTTCGGGCCTGTGCTTGGCCAGGGTCTGGCGCGCTTCAAAACTCAGGGCCGAAACCTGCAGGTAGTCCAGGTCGGCCGGCAATTTGAGGTTTTCATAATGGGCGGCACGCTCTACCTCGGTCTTTTGCAGGTCGATATAGCCGGCGTACTTGGCGGTGATTTCAATCTGCTCGATCACGCTTTTGGCCAGGTCGTCGCTGGCCGCGGCTTCGGCCGCCAGTTCGGGGTTGGCGTACTTGCCCTCCTCCAGTGACATCAACCCGGCATAGTTCACATCGGGGCGGCGCAGCAGGTCCAGCAGGTTGTACTCGCGCTCAATCGACTTGCCCAGCACGCGCTCGGCTTCGGCCGCCGGCAGGTTGTTGGGGTTGACCCAGATCGCCCTGAGCCGGGCTGTTTCACGTGAAACCGTATCGCGTTTGCGGTTGAAGGCGTCCCAGCGGGCGTCGTCGACCAGGCCCAGTTCGCGGCCTTTTTCGGTGAGGCGCATGTCGGCGTTGTCCTCACGCAGCATCAGGCGAAACTCCGCCCGGCTGGTGAACATGCGGTAAGGCTCGGTCACGCCCTTGGTGATCAGGTCGTCGACCAGCACGCCCAGGTAGGCCTCGTCGCGCTTGGGCAGCCAGGCATCCTTGCCCTGGCATTGCAGCGCGGCGTTGATGCCGGCGAACAGACCCTGGGCTGCCGCCTCTTCATAACCGGTCGTGCCGTTGATCTGGCCGGCAAAGAACAGGCCGCCGATCGCCCGGGTTTCAAAGCTGGATTTCAGCGCCCGCGGGTCGAAATAGTCGTACTCGATGGCATAGCCGGGCCGCAGGATGTGGGCGTTTTCCATGCCGGCCATGGACCGCACCAGGTCGTACTGGATGTCAAAAGGCAGGCTGGTCGAGATGCCGTTGGGGTAGATCTCGTGGGTCGTCAGGCCTTCGGGTTCCAGGAAAATCTGGTGGCTGTCCTTGTCGGCGAAGCGGTTGATCTTGTCTTCCACGCTGGGGCAGTAGCGCGGGCCGACGCCGTCAATCTTGCCGGTGAACATGGGGCTGCGGTCAAAACCGGAGCGGATGATCTCGTGGGTGCGCTCGTTGGTATGGGTGATCCAGCACGGCACCTGCCGCGGGTGGGCAATGCCGCCGCCCATAAAACTGAACACCGGCACCGGCCCCTCGATGCCGCCGGGCATACCGTCCCCGGGCTGCTCTATGCATTTGCTGAAGTCAATCGTGCGGCCATCGATGCGCGGCGGCGTGCCGGTCTTGAGCCGGCCCTGCGGCAGCTTGAGCTCCTTGAGCCGGGCCGAGAGCGACACCGCCGGCGGGTCGCCCGCCCTGCCGGCCGAGTAGTTGTTGAGGCCGACGTGGATCTTGCCGTCCAGGAAAGTCCCGGCCGTCAGCACCACGGTGCGCGAGCGGAACTTGATGCCGACCTGAGTGACGGCGCCGACCACGCGGTCGCCCTCCACCATCAGGTCGTCGACGGCCTGCTGGAACAGCCAGAGATTGGGCTGGTTTTCCAGCCTGCGGCGAATCGCCGCCTTGTACAGAATGCGGTCCGCCTGCGCCCGGGTCGCGCGCACGGCCGGGCCCTTGGAGCTGTTCAGGATGCGGAACTGGATGCCGCCTTCGTCGGTGGCCAGCGCCATCGCGCCGCCCAGGGCGTCCACTTCCTTGACCAGGTGGCCCTTGCCGATGCCGCCTATCGAAGGGTTGCAGCTCATCTGGCCCAGCGTCTCGATGTTGTGCGACAGCAGCAAAGTCTTGCAGCCCATGCGGGCCGAAGCCAGGGCGGCCTCGGTGCCGGCATGGCCGCCGCCGACCACGATCACGTCAAATTCTTGGGGGTAAAACATATCCAACCTTCAGCTTTCTATCAATTCAGTGGCCAGGCCCATGCCGCGTGCCACCTGCGCCTGGCGCCTGTCCGCCGTGACAAACAGGTCCACCCGGCTGGCCAGCGCGCTGCCCACATGCAGCGCGTCCATGCCGCGCAAAGGGCCCTGCTCCATCGCGGCAAAGGCAAAGCGCTCGACATGCGCGTCCAGCGGCACCAGGGTCATGTCGGCCACGTCGCGCTGCGCCGCAGCCCAGGCCCGGTCAAATTCCGGCGCCGGCAGGCTGCCGTCACGCCGGCGCCGCAGCAGCGCCGAGGCCACCTCGGTCTTGCAGTGCGCCGCCACCAGCAGCTCGCTGGCCGCCTCGAACAACATCAGCACCCGGTCGCGCCCGGCCTCGCTGGCGTAGCGTTTGGTCAGCGCCGAGGCGTCGAACATCAACCGCGCCTCGCCGTCGCGCGCCACCAGGCGGGTGGCGGTGGCGGCCTGCGGTGCATAAGCGGCTTGTGCCCTCTTCACCATGGCGATTCATTCCGTTCGTCCAGCACCGCCTGCGACAGCGACACGCCGGGCGGCAGGACCACGGGTTCAAACGGCTTTTTCCAGCTCGGGACTTTGGCGGCGTCTTCTTCCGCCTTCAGGGGCACGAGTTCGGCCACCGGCTTGCCGTGCCGGAGTATGCGGACGGTTTCGCCCTGCTCCACCAGGTCGATCATGGCGGAGGCATTGGCGCGAAACTCGCTGAGTGCGATGGTGTGCATTTTGTACAAATTCCAATGTTTTGTACATTTTAGCGGGTTTGTGCTTGCAAGCCGCTCCGCACGCAGTTTTTCACCTTACAGCCTGTGGTGAAATCGGACGCATGAACGCCCCCCAAAAACTCCTGATCTTCGCCGGCAGCACCCGCCAGAACTCCTACAACCGCAAGCTGGCCCATGTCGCGGCCGCCCTGGCGCGCGCAGCCGGCACCGAAGTCACCCATATTGAATTGGCCGACTTCGACATCCCCATGTACAACGCCGACCTCGAGGCCAAAGGCACGCCGCCCGACGTCATGAAGCTCAAGCAGATCATGTACGAGCACCCGGCCTGGATCATCTGCTCGCCCGAATACAACGGCAGCTACACCGCGCTGCTCAAGAACACCGTCGACTGGGTGTCCAGCCCTGTCAAGAGCGACCCGGCCTGGCACGATGGCTTCAAGTCTTTCAGCGGCAAGGTGGTGGGCGTGCTCAGCGCCTCGCCCGGCGCGCTGGGCGGCCTGCGTTCGCAAAGCCACCTGGTGCCGTTGCTGCTCAATGCGCAATGCTGGGTCGCGCCCAAGGCTTTTGCCCTGGGCCGCGCCGGCGATGCCTTTGATGCCGAGGGCCAACTGCTCAACGAAGCCAGCATCAAGAATGTGCAGGCGGTGATCGACCAGGTGCTGTTCGCCTCGCAACGCCTGGCAGCATGAGCGCGCGCCCGGGCCGCTGGTTGTGCAGTCTGGTGGCCTGTTGCCTCGCCTCATGCGCTTATGCCATGGACGTGGAGATCAGGGAGCCCTATATCTTTCTGTCGGGCAAGGTGACCGGCAATGAGCAACGGATCTTGCAGACCGCGATAGAGGAACACCCCGGCATCACGACAGTGGTGCTCAAAAACTCCTCCGGCGGGGACGCCCGGTCCGGGTATGCCACCGGGGAATACATCCGCGAAAAAGGCCTGGCAACCTTGCTATCGGGCTATTGCCGCTCTTCCTGCTCGCGCATGTTTCTTGGCGGCAAAACACGCGCCTACTCCGACGACCAGCCTCTCGACAAAACAGCGGTGGCCTTCCACGGCAACTACGCGCAGGACGGCAGCCTGCAGCAGGCACGCATGCCGGCGTTGAAAGCCTGGATCATCAAATACAGCGACGGCAAAGCCAATCCCGAGTTGGTAGAGCAATGGGTCAACCTGTCCAACCGGAACGGCTTCGCGTATTTCTATCACCCCCAAGTGCCCGGCATCGGCCCCGAGGGCGTGATGCTGTGCCAGGGAAGCGAAGACCCGAAGCTGCGCAAGGAGCAGTGCGCAAAACCTGAGCAGGGTAACGCGCTGGCCAACGGGATCGTGACAACGCTGGAGATCGCGAAGATACCCCGGTGACCGTCGCATTAATTCGTGGCGAGCATACGTGCCCGCTCCATCGCCCTGGCCCTGGTCACTGCCAGTTCCTCAGGCGCCACCAATGTCGGCGCGGCGCTGATTTCCGCCTCGACCGCGATATCCAGAAAGCGCAGCCAGCGCCGCATATAGGGCTTCTGGAAATCTGAATCGTCCTCGTCAGGCTGCAGCGGATAAGCGCCGGCGCTTGAATACACCAGCGTCGCACTTTTGCCGGGCAGCAGGGCCTGGTAACCGGCCTGCCGCGACCAAGACCAGTTCTGCCCCGGCAAGGTCACCACGTCAATGAAATGCTTGAGCCGGTAAGGGATGCCGAAATTCCACATCGGCAGGCTGAAGAGGTAACGGTCGGCTGCGTTAAAGCGCTGCGACACGGCCACCGCGCGCGCCCACAGCGCCTGCTGCGGCGCCGTCGCGTTCTGCGCGCGCAGCACGGCAAACTTCGCGGCAATCATGTCGGCGTCAAAGGGCGGCAAGTCGATATCCCAGACATGGAGGATGTCCACCGTGTCTTCGGGATGCGCTTCGCGCCAGGCATCCAGCCAGGCGGCGGCAACCGTGCTCGACGTTGACGCGGACTGCATGGGCGAGGCTTCGATATGGAGCAGATGGGTCATGGGGTTTCTCCGTGCTGGGGGCTCATCACGCTGTGCCGTCCAGCAGGCGCAGGCCCACCATGCCGGCCACGACAAACGCCACGCACAGCAGGCGCAAGGCGGAGGCGCTTTCGCCCATCCAGAGAATGCCGATCACGGTGACGCCGACCGAGCCTATGCCGGTCCAGATCGCGTAGGCCGTGCCCACCGGCAAAGTCCTGACGGCATGCGTCAAAAAGAAAATGCTCGCGCCGGCCGCGGCCACGCCCAGCACGCTGGGTAAAAGCCGCGTCCAGCCCTGCGAAGATTTGAGGAGCAAGGCCATCGCGATTTCGACGATGCTTGCGGCGAGCAGGTACAACCAGGCCATGGAGAGTCTTTCTCGGGTAAGGGGATTGAGGGTTAAAGATGGAAGAGCCGCCAGCTTAGGTTTACGATCACCCGCAGACAAGTACGCACCTTCTGGTAACCATGACAATTCCCGACGACGCCTCCGCTGACGGCTCAACTGTGTTTAGCCAGGCCTGCCCCTCGCGCCAGGCACTGGAACTGGTCGCCAGCAAATGGGCGTTGCTGGTGATTCCGGCGCTGGCCGAAGGCCCGGTGCGCAACAACGAACTGATGCGCAAGATCGAAGGCATCTCGCAAAAAATGCTGACGCAAACACTCAAGGAGCTGGTGCGCAATGGCCTGGTGCTGCGCTTTGACCGGCAGACCGTGCCGCCGCATGTGGAATACCAGCTCAGCACCCTGGGCCAGTCCCTCAGCGAAACCCTGATCCCGCTGGACAACTGGGCCGAGCGCAACCACCAGAACCTCAAGGCCGCACGCGAACGTTTTGACGCATCTTTCAACTAAGCGCTTGACCAGACAGGGTTAGCCTCATTAGCGGAATCACGTAGCGGCCGCCCGCTCGTACGGTCCTATATTGAGTCCACAACAACGATACGGAGACATCCATGAAACAAGCCACGAACACGCGCCGCGGCGCATTGCAGCTGGGCCTCAAGGCCGGCGGCGCAGCCGCCGCCATATCCGCCTTTCCCGGTCTTTTGCTCGGCAGCGCCCACGCGCAAAGCAACTGGCCCAACAAACCGATTCGCCTGCTCGTGCCCTTCGCACCCGGCGGCAGTTCTGAAATCGTCGCGCGCTCGGCCGCCAATGAGCTCGGCAAAAGCCTGGGCCAGAACGTCTTCGTCGAGAACAAGCCCGGCGCCAGCGGCAACATCGCGATGCAGGACTGCGCGGCCTCCACCGACGGCCACACCATCATCCTGGGCCATATCGGCACCATGGCGGTCAACCCCTTCATCTTCGACAAGCTGCCCTTCGACACCAACAAGGACTTCAAGCCCATCTCGCTGCTGGCCAAGGTGCCCAGCCTGTATGTGATCAACTCCAGCGTGCCCGCCAACAACCTGAAAGAGTTCGTCGCGCTGGCCAAGTCCAAGCCCGGCCAGCTCAACTACGGCTCGGCCGGCAACGGCAGCGCCGGCCACCTGGCCTTTGAATACCTGAAGATGGCCACCAACATCTTTGTGCTGCACGTGCCCTACCGCGGCACCGGCCCGCAGCTCACCGATCTGCTGGCCGGCCGGCTCGAAGCCGCCAGCGTGGGCGCGCCCGCCATCCTGGCCCACATCAAGTCCGGCAAGCTGCGCTGCATCGCCACCGGCACCAAGGAGCGCCTGCCCCAGCTGCCCGACGTGCCCACGGTGGCCGAAAGCGGCTACCCGGGTTTTGAGATGACGCAGTGGTACGGCCTCAATGCACCCGCCAACATGCCGCAGGCCCACATAGACCGCATCGCCGAGGCCTGCGGCAAGGCCATGCGCAACCCGCAGGCCACCGAGCGCCTGCGCGGCGACACGGCCCAGCCCGTGGGCGACACGCCGGCACAATACGGCGCCTTCATCAAGACCGAGCAGGCGCGCTGGAAGCTGGTCGCCGAACGCGCGAAAATCAAGCCCGACTGACGCGCCTCCAACTTCAACCACGAGCGATCCCCATGAACTGCCGCCCCGGCTGCGGCGCCTGCTGCATTGCCCCCTCCATCAGCTCCGCCATTCCCGGCATGCCGCAAGGCAAGCCAGCCGGCGTGCGCTGCGTGCAGCTGGGGGATGCCAACCAATGCCTGATCTTCGGCCGGCCCGAGCGGCCAGCATGTTGTTCCGGACTACAGCCTTCCGTGGAAATGTGCGGGACATCACGCGAACTGGCCATCCAATGGCTGGATGACCTTGAGCGTTCCACGTCTACAACGCCGGCTACGTCCCTCACAGACTGATGGGCTGAGGCCATCGCTCTGCAACCCCCCGAGGCGCCGCAGGAGTTCCTTGGGTCGACCCGGCAGACATCGCGTTCTACCCGTTTCGATAGCACCTACGGTAGGCCGCTACCGTAATCGCCACCTGCACCAGCCGTAATTTTCCGACTGGGCTGCAGCCTGGTTCCATCGCACACTGATGTCACAGCTTCTTGTGTGTGGACGGATTCCGCGTATCCAATATCGCCATCCAAGCTGGCTTGCATTTCCATCCATTCACAAAGGACACTCGTCATGAAGAGGTTACTTGCATTTGTATACGGCTTGACGGCCTATGCCGTTTCCTTCGGCACAACCTTATACGCCGTCGGTTTCCTTGGCAACATTCTGGTCCCCAAGACCATAGATTCCGCACCGCATACACACTGGACGCAGGCACTGTTGGCCAACGTCTTGTTGATCGGCGTATTTGCGCTGCAGCACAGCGTCATGGCCAGGCCCGCATTCAAAAAGGCCTGGACGCGGATTGTTCCTGAACCCGTGGAGCGCAGCACCTATGTCCTGGCCTCAAGCCTGGCCCTGATTCTGCTGTTCTGGCTGTGGCAACCCATGGGCGGCGTTGTCTGGAACGTGCAAGACACCAACGGCAGAGCACTGCTCTACATCCTGTATGCGCTGGGATGGCTGACCGTGTTTGGCAGCACCTATGCCATCAACCATTGGGACTTGTTTGGCCTGCGGCAGGTTTACTGCTACTTGCGCGGCGAGTCCTACCAAACCATCTCGTTTGCCTCGCCAGGCCCTTACCGGTACGTACGCCACCCCATCTACCTGGGTTGGCTGCTGACTTTCTGGGTGACGCCCACCATGACGATCGCGCATCTGGTGTTTGCTGTTGCCACCACGCTGTATATCCTGGTCGCGATCCGGTTCGAAGAACGCGACCTGATCGACTATTTCGGCGACACCTACCGGCAGTATCGCAAGCGCGTGGCAATGATCATTCCATTTCCCGGAAAGACGCTTCGCTAAGGCCAAGGCGTCAACATGGCCGCTCGTGAACTGGTGAACATGCCTTGGACATGCTTTTAAGCACAGGATATCCGCCCCATTGAAGCGAGGCGGCCTCTGGGCCAGATGTCGTTGGACTGCGCCCTGGTCGCCTCTTACAATCGGCGCGATGCACCGGGAACGACAACAGCAGATTCGTTTTTGCACCAGCGCGGACGGCACGCGACTGGCCGTTGCGACACTCGGGGAAGGCGCGCCCTTGATCAAGGCGGCCACCTGGCTGACCCATGTCGAGAAGGACCCGAGCAACCTGTTCACCCGGCACTGGGTGTCCGAGTTAAGCCGCGGCAATACCCTCATCCGCTACGACTCCCGCGGCTGCGGCTTGTCGGAACGGCAGGTCGAACGCATTTCCATGGAAGCCTGGATCGAGGATCTGGAGGCCGTGGTCGCCACCCTGGCCATAGACCGCTTTCCCCTGTTTGGCATGTCCCAGGGCGCAGCCATCGCCGTCAACTACGCGGCGCGCCACCCGGACAGGGTCAGCCACCTGGTGCTCTATGGCGCTTGCGCTCGCGGCCTGTTGAAACGCGATCCGCCGGCCAAGGTCATCGACGCGGCGCTGGCCATGYTCAAGGCGGCAGAACTGGGCTGGGGTTCCGACAGTTCGTCGTTCAGGCAAGTGTTCATTTCCCAGTTGCTGCATGATGCAACGGCGGAACAGCAACGCGCGGTCGACGAAGCGCAGCGGCTGACGATCTCCGGCGCGAACGCCGTGCGTTTCCTCAAGGAGGTCTTCGAGATCGACTTGCTCGAATCGGCGCCCAAGGTGCGCTGCCCAACGCTGGTGTTCCACGCCAAAGACGACCCCTGTTTTCCCTTCGAGGAGGGCCGTCTGCTCGCATCGCTGATCCCGAACGCGCGCTTCATACCGCTAGAGAGCAAAAACCACCTGCCGTTCGAGACCGAGGCCGCCTGGCCCGTGTTCTTGTCCGAATTTCGGGCCTTCCTGCCCGGGACCGGCGCCGAATCCGCACCTCGTGAAACGAACGCGCCAACAACCAGCAAGCCGCTGCTGACACCGCGGCAAATCGAGATACTGCGCGAGGTTGGGCAGGGCCAGACCGACAAGCAGATTGCGCGCAAGCTCGCCTTAAGTCCGCGCACCGTTGAAATGCATGTCGCGAACGCACTGCTGGCCTTGAAGTGCCGCACGCGCGCCGAGGCGGTGAGGCGCGCAACAGAACTCGCGTTGATCACCTCGGCCCCCGGGTGACCTTGGCCACCCAGCTCCTTGGGCCCGCCCGCTTGGCGCCCAAACATGTCTGCCCTCAGCCGAAATGTGCGGCGCGGATGCGGGCAGCGCGATGCGCTGGCTGAGCCGGCTTGAAAGCGATACGCAGCCCGGCCTGCACTGAAGCTGTCGTTATCGTTAGCGCTATCGCGATACGTTGCCCAGCGCTTCAAGCCCCTGCGCGGAGACGATCTCTATGCACCGGTAGCGCAGCGCGATCGCGCCCTGCTCCACCATGGCCTTGAGCTCCACCGAGAGCGTCTGGCGGCTGATGCCCAGCATCATGGCCAGCGCCTCCTGCGACACCGGCACCACCGGCCGCGCCTTCAGCGCCATGGTGGCGTCGCCGCGCGCCAGCAGCAGCAGGCGCCGCGCCACGCGCGCGCGGGTCGAGCGCAGCGCCGCGTCTTCCACCATGCCGTAAAGCGAGCGCACCCGCGCCGCGAGCAGCCTCGCCACAGCCCGTGCAAAGGGCGCGCCTTCCATCAGCGAAGCAAAGGCCGCCTGCGGCACCACCAGCACTTCGGCCGCCGACAGCGCCGTGGCATCGTGGGTGCGCGGCTCGCCGTCCATCAGCGAGATCTCGCCCATCCAGTTGCCCGCCTCCAGCACCACCAGGATGGCCTCCCGCCCATCCTCACGCAGCGAAGAGATCTTGAGCAGCCCGCCCAGCAGGCCGTAAAAACCGCCCGGCGCATCGCCCTGGCGGAACAGCATCTCGCCGGGGCGAAGGCGCAGCACTTCGGCCGAGGCCAGCAGCGCCTGCCTGTCCGCCAGCGGCAGCGCGCCAAACCAGGGGTTGGCCGACATGCGGTCCATATGGCGCAAAGGGGACAGATCGGGCAAGGGCATGCCCGCAATTGTCAAATTTTTGACAGTTCCGCGTCAAGCACGGACGTATCGTGCAGCTGAACCCCTAAAACCCTAAAACCTGCACCCCGGAGACAAGCCCCATGCACATCCCCTCCCTCAAAGAAGTCGTCAGCGCCGAAGAATGGCAATTGCGCTGCGACCTCGCCGCCTGCTACCGCCTGGTCGCGCTCTACGGCTGGAGCGACCTGGTCTTCACCCACATCAGCGCCAAGCTGCCCGAGTCGGTCTCCGGCGCCGGCAACCATCACTTCCTGATCAACCCCTACGGCCTGATGTTCGACGAGATCACCGCCTCCAGCCTGGTCAAGGTCGACGGCCAGTGCAACAAGGTGATTGACTCGCCCTTCCCCGTCAACCCCGCCGGCTTTGTGATCCACAGCGCGGTGCATGAGGCGCGCGCCGATGCCGGCTGCGTGCTGCACACCCACACGCGCGCCGGCGTGGCCGTGAGCGCGCAGCAGTGCGGCGTGCTGCCCATCAGCCAGCAATCGACCTTTGTGCTGGCGTCGCTGGCCTATCACGAGTACGAAGGCGTGGCCTTTCGCGATGAAGAGAAGCCGCGCCTGCAGGCCGACCTCGGCAAGGCCAATTTCCTGATGCTGCGCAACCACGGCCTGCTGGTCGTGGGCAAGACGATTGCCGACGCCTTCCTCAGCATGTATACCTTTGAGAACACCTGCCGCATCCAGCTCGACGCGCAGGCCGGCGGCCCGCTGACCGAGGTCAACCCCCTGATCGTCAAGGGCGTGGCCGAAGCCATGCGCGTGCAGACCGGCGGCATGGGCGGAGCGTTTGTCTGGCCCTCGCTGATCCGCAAGCTCGACAAGCTCGATGAAAGCTACAAGTCATGAGCGGCGGCTCACCCATCGTGGCCCAACTGCTGATCGCCGCGCTCGCGCTGGTCATGCTGGGCCTGGGCCTGACGCTCAAGGTCGATGACTTCACCCGCCTGCTCAAATACCCCAAGGCCGTGATCGTGGCGCTGGTGCTGCAGGTCATCGTGCTGCCGGCGGCCTGCTACGCCATCATCGTGCTGCTCAATGTGCCGCCGCTGTTCGCCGTGGGCCTGATGCTGCTGGCGGCCTCGCCGGGCGGCATCTCGGCCAACCTGTTCAGCCACCTGTTCGGCGGCAACGTCGCGATGAACATCTCGCTGACCGCCATCAACACCCTGCTGTCCATCGTCACCATGCCGCTGATCGCCAACTGGGCCATCAACACTTTTGCCAAAACCGGCCAGGTCGTGCCGCTGCAGTTCGGCAAGGTGGTGGAGGTCATCGTCATCGTGCTGGTGCCCGTGGCCATCGGCATGTGGCTGCGCACCGTGAAGCCCGGCTGGGCCGCGCGCAGCGAAAACCCGACCAAGGTCTTCAGCATCACCGTGCTGGTCGTGGTGGCGGTGGGCGCCGTCGTCAAGGAATGGCAGGCGCTCAGCGGCGGCTTCGCGGCCATAGGCCCGGCCGTGCTGGCCTTCAACCTGGTGAGCCTGCTGGCGGGCTATTACGTGGCGCGCGCGACGGGCCTGGACAAGCCCATCTCCACCGCCATCAGCTACGAAATCGGCATCCACAACGCGACACTCGCCATCTTCATCGCGCTGGCCGTGCTGAACAACTTCCAGCTGGCCCTGCCCGCAGCGATTTACTCCTTCAGCATGTACCTCACGGCCACGCTGTTCGGCTTGCTGGTGTTGAGGCGGCAGAGCGCACCGGTGGCGGCCGTCCAGCCCCAGTGAACACGGTGGCGCCAGGCCGCTAGACGCTGACCACCGTCAGCAAGGGTGGCGCCTGCACGGCGCCGGGCGGGCGCGGGGGCATGTCGCCTTCGTCCACCGTCAGCTCCTTGCGGGTCATGCGCACGTCGCCGAAGATGGTGGCGAAGGCCACGTCCTTGGCGTCGCGCCCCGTGCCCACGCGCACCAGCCGGTCTATGGGCGCCATGCGCGTCGGGTCGAAGATCACCCAGCGGCCTTCCAGCCAGGCTTCGAACACCGCGTGGAAATCCTCCGGCGGCTCTTCGAAGTGCACATAGCCCACGACCAGCCGCGCCGGGATGTTGAGGGCGCGGCACATGGTGATGCCCAGGTGGGCGAAATCGCGGCACACGCCCGCGCGCTGCACAAACACCTCCTGTGCCGAGGTCGTGGAGTCGCTGAAGCCTGGCAGGTAGTTGATCGACTCGTAAATCCAGCTTTCGATCGCGCGCACGCGGCCTATGCCGGGCGGCAGCTGGCCGAAGAGCTGCTGCGCCGCGCGGCTCATCACGTCGGACTCGCAATAGCGGCTGGGCATCAGATAGCGCAGCACATCGTCGGGTACGCCGGTCACCGGCGTTTCCTCCAGGTGCAGCGGCACGGGCGCGGGATGCAGTTCCACGCGCGTGCGGTAGTTGACCGACAGCAGCCCCTTGGGCGCATCCAGGCGGATGAAGCGGTTGCCGCTGCGCTCATCGCAGAAGTTGCGAACCTTCATGCTGGGCGTGATGGTCAGGCGCTCCTCCACCACATGATGGCCCTCGTGGAAGGCCGTCTCGATGTTGAACAAAAAATGGGCCGGGCTGCTGACTTCATACTCAAGCAGCGATTCAATCAGGGCGGTGTGCATGGGTGGACTGGCCGTGAAAGACCGTTAGAGGCGGGAACGATGGTCAGGGCCCCCGCGGCCCGGTTTGGCAAACCAGTTCTGGCAGGTCACAAACACAATGCGCGCCGCGCGCTCCATCACGTCCGCCGAGGGCTGGGCGCGCCGGCGCGCGCGCAGCCGGTTCACCAGCAGAAACTCGGCAATGCTGGCCTGGAAGGTGATCTTGCGCTTCGCCACGGGTGCGGGCAATTGCGAAGGCGACGAAGACGGTGCAGGCGCGCGCGGCCCCGACCACGGATGAAACAGCCGTTGCCGAAAGCGCGACGCCATCGAGGCCGGCGGCGCGGGGATGCGGTTCGCTTCCTGCATCGCCATTACTTCATGATCTTTTTCGCCGCGCCCACACCCAGCGCGGCCAGCACCACAAACACGACCGCCAGGATCAGGAACAGGCCGAACAGGATCTTGGCGATGCCGGCGGCGCCCGCCGCGACACCGCCGAAGCCGAGGGCGCCGGCAATCAATGAAATGATGGCGAAAATAATTGCGTACTTGAGCATCTTGGCCTCCTGTGGAAGGTGAGCGGCCCGGGCCATGCGCAATGCGCCATGGCTGCCGTGACCGGGGGTCGATGCGCCGCGGTGAAGCACCGCAGCGAGCCTTCATGCTAAAAGTACGCGGGCTTTGCACCCATCAGCAGCGCCCGCTAGCCACTGTAGGACAAGGACGCGGCGGCCTCTATCCGCTATGCTTTTACTAGCACGGCAGCACCGTGGTGCCATGCCTGCAAAGCCTACTTGCCGAAGAGGCTGCGAAAACCCTCACCCACGCGGTCGCCCAGGTTGGCCCCGGCGCCGGTGCCCACGCCGGGCAGGAGGGCCGTGCCGATGGCCGCGCCCAGCAGGGCCGAGCGCGACAACGTGACTTCGGGGTTGTCCAGCGTGCCGCCCACCGTCAGCGGCACGCCTACCGCGCCGCCGATGGCGCTGCCCAGCTTGCTGTCGCCTGCCACGTTCACGCTCACCCGGCCGCTCAGCACCTTGGCCGGCGAGATGGCGACATTGCCCGTCGCGCTGAGCGCGCCCGAGCTCGCCACCAGGTTGGTCAGCTGCGCCGACTTGCCCTGGGTGTTGACCTGCCCGGCCAGGGTGTCCAGGGCCGTCTGGCCGCCACGGCTCAAACCAATGGTCTTGACCGCCTTGGCCAGGTCCAGGCCGTGGATCACCGCGTCACGCACGGTGAAAGTCGTCTGGCTCTGCAAGGCCTCCACCAGCGCACCCGTGGTCGCGGCCCGCGCATGCAAGGTGGTGGAGGCCTCGAGCCGGCCCGTCAGCGACTTGCTGGGCGCCGTCAGCGCCGACACCTCAACGTCCTTGGTCTGCAGCTTGCCCTGCAGTTCCAGTTCTTCCCGCGCGGCGGTCACGGGCACCTTTTTCAGGCCCAGCTTGCCTTCGACCTTGCCGCCGCCTACGTCCACGCGCAAGGCCCACTCGTCGCCCCCGGCGGCGGCTTTCGGTTCGTCGCGTTTCAGCGTGGCCTCCAGTCCCTGCAGGTTGCCCTGGACCAGCTTGAGCGACACGCTGTCCGGCAGGCCGTCGTCACCCAGCTCGGCTTCGGCGTTCACGGTGGTGCGTGCGCCCGCGGCGCTGATCCAGGTCACTTGGTCCAGCACCGTGCGGCGCGGCAGCCACTCCATGGAGGACTGCCCCGGCTTCCCGGCCTGCGCTGAAGATGCGGCGGCTGCAGCCGCCTGCGCCGGGGTTTTCTTCTTTTGCAGCAACAGCAGCACGGCATCAATGCCTTGCTGCGGCAGCACCGCCTTGCGCACCAGCAGCGTCGCCACCTCGAGCCGCCCCGTGAGCAACGGTTGCCAGCGCGGCCGCACCTCCACACGTTCCAGGGTCAGGGGCGGCTTGCTCTGCACCGAGATGCCGCTCAGCGCCACCGCCGGCAGCGGCCACACATCCACCGCCACCCTGTCCAGCGCCACAGGCACACCCAGCGCGGCAGTGGCCTCGCGCTCCAGGCGCTGACGGAAATCGTCCGTGCTGACCCAGCGGTGCAACGTAAAGGCCACCACCGCCAGCAACACCATCAAACCCAGGGCCAGGAACACCAGCCATTTAAAAACTTTTGCCATGCGGCTATTGTGGCGCGCTCCTGATGCGCGCCCCCAGCAAAAAACCGCCGATGCGGCTAGCATCAAGGGCTCTGCAACATTCCCGCCACACCAAAGGACGAGACACCATGAAGCTTTATTACTCCCCCGGCGCCTGTTCCCTCTCCCCGCACATCACGCTGCACGAGTCCGGCCTGAAGTTCGAGCACGTGGCAGCGCCCACCAAGACCCACCAGCTGGATGACGGCACCGACTACTACACCATCAACCCGCTGGGCTATGTGCCCCTGCTCGAGCTCGACGACGGCACCCGCATCGCCGAAGGCCCGGCCATCGTGCAGTACATCGCCGACCAGGTGCCCGAGAAAAAACTCGCGCCCGCCAACGGCACGCTGGATCGCTACAAGATGCAGTCCTGGCTGACCTTCATCGGCACCGAACTGCACAAGGGCTTCAGCCCGCTGTTCAACGCCGCCACGCCGGCCGAGTACAAAACCATCGTCATTGACAAGCTGCTGTCACGCCTGAAGTGGGTCGACGGCCAGCTCGCCGGCAAGCAGTACCTCATGGGCGACGCCTTCAGCGTGGCCGACCCCTACCTCTTCACCGTCACCAACTGGGCGCCGCGCGTGGGTGTGGACATCTCGGGTTTCGCCAACCTGGCGGCCTTCCGTGAGCGCATGGCGGCCCGGCCGTCTGTGCAGGCGGCGATGAAGCATGAGGGGCTTCTTAAATAGTTTTGATGTTGGGTTGAGTTCCGGGGCCGGGGGTTGCCCGGCGGCAACTCACTTTTATCGAAACCCGCAAAGCGGGTTTTCTTTTGTTCGCCAAAAGGCGCGCTACGCGCGCGGGGTTTGCTCACTTCGCGCAGCGAAGTTACGCAAACACCAAAAGTAAAAGGTCACGCAGTGGGGATTCGCTCACTTCGCAAAGCGAAGTTACGCGAATACCAAAAGGCGACCCTGGTGTCTGCGTCCCTCCGCTTCGCTTCGGGCAGCCTGTGGTGCTCGGTCCAGACGGGGTCAAAAACAACTCGCTTCGCTCAGACACGTTTTTGCCCTTATCCGTCTGGACCTGCGCTCCTCGGCGCATACACAAGGGGTGGGGCAGGAATACCGAACAGCCAACCGGCCAATAGCATGATTTGAGCAACCCCGCTTGAGGCAAGCGAATCGAAACAGGGCCAAACTGGCCCTGTTTTCATTTCAGCACTCCCTCAGTATTTCTTCAGGACTTTTCATGCCCACCTTATTCGATACCAACAAAGCCGGTGACCTTGAACTTGCCAACCGCATCGTCATGGCGCCGCTCACGCGCAACCGTTCGCCGAATGCCGTGCCGCAGGCCATTGCACGCACCTACTATGCCCAGCGTGCCAGTGCCGGCCTGCTGATTACCGAGGCTACGGCCATCAGCCACCAGGGGCAGGGTTATGCCGATGTACCGGGGCTTTATGGCAGCGAGCAGCTGGATGGCTGGAAAAAAGTCACCCATGCGGTGCATGAAAAAGGCGGCAAGATCGTTGTGCAGCTGTGGCATGTGGGCCGTGTCTCGCACAACAAGCTGCAGCCCAATGGCGGCAAGCCGGTCGCGCCTTCTGCCATCACGGCCAAGACCAAGACAGTGCTGATTGAAAACGGCGTGCCGACTTTTGTCGAAACCTCGGAGCCGCGCGCGCTCGACCTCGGCGAAATCCCCGGCATCGTGCACACCTTCGCGGCGGCGGCGCGCAATGCGGTTGAGACGGCCGGCTTTGACGGTGTGGAAATCCACGGCGCCAACGGTTACCTGCTGGACCAGTTCCTCAAGGACGGCAGCAACCAGCGCCGCGACGACTACGGCGGCAGCATTGAAAACCGCGCCCGCCTGCTGCTGGAAGTGACGCGTGCCGTGACCGACGCCGTCGGCGGCGGCCGCACCGGCATACGCCTGTCGCCCGTCACCCCCGCCAACGACGTGCACGACAGCAAGCCCCAGGCCTTGTTTGAATACGTGGTCAAGCAGCTCGCCAGCCTGAACCTAGCGTATGTCCACATCATTGAGGGCGCGACCGGCGGGCCGCGTGAAATTGACGACCGGCCCTTCGACTACCCGGCGCTGAAAGCCGTCTACCGCAAGGCCGGCGGCAAGGGTGCGTGGATGGTGAACAACGGCTACGACCAGGAGCTGGCCGAAAAAGCCGTGGCCGACGGCGCCGACCTGGTCGCCTTCGGCAAGCCCTACATCGCCAACCCCGACCTGGTGGAGCGCCTGCGCGCCCGGGCGCCGCTCAACACGCCCGACAAGAACACCTTCTACGGCGGCGGCGAAAAGGGTTATACCGACTACCCGGTGCTGTCGGCTTGATCACCCACAGGCCATGCCAAAAGGCCGCCGGATAAAACCCGGCGGCCTTTTTTATGCTGCGGCCAGTGCCATGCCCTCGCGCGCGGCCTCCTGCGGGTCGGCCGCCAGCGTCACCGCGCTGACCACCGCCACACCATCCACACCGCAGGCCCGAACGCCCGGCATCAAGGCCAGCGAAATGCCGCCTATTGCCACCACCGGATAGGGTGCGGCGTCCTTGGCCCAGGCCTTCAGCCGCTCCAGCCCGACTGGCTCATAAGGCATGACCTTGAGCGTGGTCGGGTAGATAGGGCCTATCGCGAGGTAGGAAGGTTGCACCGCCTTCGCCCGCGCCAGTTCAGCCGGCGTGTGCGTGCTCAGGCCCAGGCGCAGGCCCGCCTCGCGCAGGGCCTTGATGTCGGCCGTGTCCAGGTCTTCCTGGCCCAGGTGCACGCCGTAGGCACCGGCCTCAAGCGCAAGTTGCCAGTGGTCGTTGATGAAGACCTGCGCGCCCGGCACCTCGCGCCCGGCCGCCACCGCGGTGCGCACCTCCCATGCGATCTCGTCCGCGTCGTGGTCCGCCGCCTTGATGCGCAGCTGGATGGTGCGCACACCCCAGCCCAGCAGGCGCCGCACCCAGGCAGCGTCGGGAACGACAGGATAAAAGCCGATGGAGCCGGTCAAAGGTGCGAATGCGTCTGTCGTCATGATTTCATTCCGGTTATTTCTCCTTCCCCCTCTGGGGGAAGGTGGGGATGGGGGCCTGCGGCCTCGGCATAAGCGCATACTCCACCGCCGCGGGCCCCCACCCCTGCCCTCCCCCAGCGGGGGAGGGAGTAAGAAAGCGGGAGTCGCCGGGCATCAGTTTGCGTGCCAGAACGGCACACCGACTGTCGGTGTCGAAGCCTGTGCCGCCGCGCGCTCGGGCATGGGCGTGGATTCATACGCCGCGCGCCCGGCCGCCACGCCGTCGGCAAAGGCGCGTGCCATGCGCACCGGGTCGCCCGCCTGGGCCACCGCGGTGTTCAGCAGCACGGCGTCAAAGCCCAGCTCCATCACCTGCGCGGCATGCGAGGGCCGGCCCAAGCCGGCGTCGACCACCAGCACCGCGTCGGGCAAACGCCGGCGCATGGTCTCCAGCGCATAGGGGTTGAGCGGCCCGCGGCCCGTGCCTATGGGTGCGGCCCAGGGCATCACGGCCGCGCAGCCGGCCGCATGCAGGCGCTGCGCCATCACCAGGTCATCGGTGGTGTAGGCAAACACGGCAAAGCCCTCTTTGGCCAGCGTGGTCGCGGCTTCCAGCGTAGCCACCGTGTCGGGCTGCAGCGTGTAGTCGTCGCCTATGACTTCGAGCTTGATCCAGGGCGTGCCGAAAATCTCGCGCGCCATCTGCGCCAGCGTGATGGCTTCCTGGGCGCTGTGGCAACCCGCCGTGTTGGGCAGGATGCGGCAGTTCATCGCCTGCACACGCTGCCAGAAGCTGTTGCCGCCGCCGCTCTCGGGCTGCAAGCGGCGCAGGCCCACCGTCAGCACCTCGGTGCCGCTGGCATGCACCGCGTCGGCCAGTACTTGCGGCGATGGGTAATGCGAGGTGCCCAGGAAAAAGCGGCTGGACAGCGTGATACCGGCGACCGTCCAGGGACTGCCGTGGGCGATAGAAGGGACAGCGGATGTAGTCATTCAATTGCTCCGGCAACTGGGTTCCGGTACATACCAGCAGACGCCGCGGAACTGGCTTTGCCAGGCCGCAAGCGTCGCCCCCTGCAAGGGGGAAAGGAGGTTACACGAAGTGAACCGACGATGGGGGTGTTCCATATGTCTAGCCTCCGGTTATGGGGGTGACGATGTCAATGCGGTCGCCGCTTTGCAATGCTCGCTCCGCCCACTGGGGGCGCGGCACAAAGCTGTTGTTGATCGCGCAGGCAAACGCGCCTTGCAGCGGGTAGCCGCGTGCCAGCAACAAAGCTTGCAAAGTCGGCGCGTCGGTTTCAATGGCTTCGCCATTCAGCGAGATTTTGAGTCTTGTCATGTCACCCATTTTCACCGCCCCAACAGTTGATGAACCAGGTCCTCCACCAGCGCCGGCGCACACAGGTAGCCGTGGCGGTAAAGGCCGTTGATATGCCACACACCATGCCGCTGCGCAATCGTTGGACGATGGTCATCCAGCGCCGGGCGTAACGCTGCCGCCAGCCGCAACACCCGCGCCTCGCCAAAAGCCGGGTGCAGGCTGTGCAGTGCGCTGCCCAGCTCCAGTGTGGAGCGCAAGGTCACCGGCCCGGTGTCTTCCGACTCCAGTTCGGTCGCGCCGACCACAAACTGGTGATTCGGTCGCGGCGCCACATAGAGCTGGTAGCGCGGGTGCATCAGGCGCACCGGCCGCTGCAAAGTCACGCCATCGCATTCGACCGTCAGCACCTCGCCGCGCACGCCGCGCAGCTGCGGCCAGCTGTCTTTCGCGCCCACGCCGCGCGCATCCACGGCCACATCCACGCCATAGCTTTGCCCGCCGCATTCAATACGGCCATCTTCCACCGCGTCGACCGCCCGGCCTTCAAGCCAGCTGCCGCCCAGCCGGTCTATCTCGGTCGCCAGCGCGGACATCCACTGGTCGTTGGCCAGCTGGCCCTCGCCGTCCAGCATCAGCCCATTGCCAAAGCGGCCGGCCAGTGCAGGCTCGGCACGGGCCAGTGCAGCCGCGTCCAGCGTGTGCACCTGCGCGCGCGCGGCCTCGGGCAGCTTGTGCTGCAGCAGGCCGGTGAAATGCGCCAGCGAACTCTGGTCGGGCGCATGCGCGACGACCAGCGTGCCCTCACGCCGGAAATACACCGGCAAGCCGTCGGCGGCCAGCTCGTCAATCCATTGCGGCCACAGCTGCATGGAGCGCTGGCCCAACGCGAACACAACTTCATCGGACACCGCAAGCTCGGCCAGCGGCGACAGCATGGCCGCCGCCGTCATGGACGCCGTGGCCAGGTCGCCGCGCACCCGCGCATCAAACAGGCTCACGCGGCAGCCGGCGCGCAGCAGCCGCCAGGCCAGCGTGCGGCCGGCCAGGCCCGCGCCTGCGATGCCGATGTGGAGAGCGCTCATGGCCCCACTCCCCGCCTTACTCCCTCTCCCTCTGGGAGAGGGTGGGGGTGAGGGCCAGCGGCGTATGAAAAGATGGTGTTCATTGAATCCGGGGAGCCCTCACCTTAGCCCTCTCCCAGAGAGAGAGGGAATGGGGAAGGGACAGGGGATAAGAGGGGCATAACCTCAAGAATAAATCTCGCTGCCGCCTTCGCGGAACTCCTTGGCCTTTTCCTCAAAGCCCGTCGCGATCTGCTTGATCGGAATCGTACCGGCAGCCGGCGCCAGCGTCGTCGTGGCCGGATTCAGCCGCGCGAACTCGCGCACCTCCTGCGAGATTTTCATCGAGCAGAACTTCGGCCCGCACATGGAACAGAAATGCGCGACCTTGGCGTTCTCTTTGGGCAGCGTTTCGTCATGGTAGGCCATGGCCGTGTCGGGGTCGATGGCCAGGCGGAACTGGTCTTCCCAGCGGAACTCGAAGCGTGCCTTGGACACCGCGTTGTCCCACATCTGCGCGCCCGGGTAGCCCTTGGCCAGGTCGCCCGCGTGGGCGGCGATCTTGTAGGCGATCAGGCCCTGCTTCACGTCGTCGCGGTTGGGCAGGCCCAGGTGTTCCTTGGGCGTCACGTAGCACAGCATGGCCGTGCCGTACCAGCCGATGTTGGCAGCGCCCATGGCCGAAGAGATGTGGTCGTAGCCGGGCGAGATGTCGGTGATCAGCGGGCCCAGCGTGTAGAAAGGCGCCTCGAAGCAGGCCTCGAGCTGCTTGTCGACGTTTTCCTTCACCAGCTGCAGCGGCACATGGCCGGGGCCCTCGATCATCACCTGCACGTCGTGCTTCCAGGCGATCTGCGTGAGCTCGCCCAGGGTGTGCAGCTCGGCGAACTGCGCCTCGTCATTGGCGTCGGCAATCGAGCCGGGCCGCAGGCCGTCACCCAGCGAGAAGCACACGTCATACGCTTTCATGATCTCGCAGATCTCGTCGAAGCGCTCGTACAGAAAGCTTTCCTTGTGGTGCGAGAGGCACCACTTGGCCATGATGGAGCCGCCGCGCGAGACAATGCCGGTCAGGCGGTTCGCCGTGAGCGGCACATAGGCCAGGCGCACGCCGGCGTGGATGGTGAAGTAGTCCACGCCCTGCTCGGCCTGCTCGATCAGCGTGTCGCGGAAGATTTCCCAGGTCAGGTCTTCGGCCTTGCCGTTGACTTTCTCGAGCGCCTGGTAAATCGGCACCGTGCCAATCGGCACCGGCGAGTTGCGCAAAATCCATTCGCGCGTTTCATGGATGTTCTCGCCGGTCGAGAGGTCCATCACCGTGTCTGCGCCCCAGCGAATCGACCAGACCAGCTTGTCGACTTCTTCCTCGATGCTCGAGGTGACGGCCGAGTTGCCGATGTTGGCATTGACCTTGATCAGGAAGTTGCGGCCGATGATCATCGGCTCGCTCTCGGGGTGGTTGATGTTGTTCGGAATGACGGCGCGGCCGCGCGCCACTTCGTCGCGCACAAATTCAGCGGTGATCTGTTCTGGAATGGCCGCGTTAAAGGAGTGCCCTTTTTTCGGCATGCGTTCGGTGGCCAGGCGTTCGGCCAGCTGCGCCCGCACCAGGTTTTCGCGCACCGCGATGTATTCCATCTCCGGCGTGATGATGCCTTTGCGTGCGTAATGCATTTGCGACACATTGGCGCCCGCCTTGGCGCGGCGCGGCACGGGCGCATGCGCCATGCGCAACGCGGCCAGGGCCGGGTCGTTCAGGCGCTGGCGGCCGTAGGCGCTGCTGATGCCGGCCAGGGCCTCGGTGTCCTGGCGCTCGTTGATCCAGGCGCCTCGCAGCGGCGGCAGGCCGCGCGTGATGTCGATGGACGCAGCCGGGTCGGTGTAAATGCCCGAGGCGTCGTACAGGCGCAGGGGCGGGTTGGCTTCACGGCGCGGCTCACCGGCGCCTTCATGCACCAGGGTGTCGGTCAGCGTGACCTCGCGAAACGGCACGCGGATGTCGGGGCGCGAGCCCTCAAGGTAAATCTTCGCCGAGCCGGGAAAGGGCGTGCGCGTGATGCGGCCCGTGAGGTCTTGGGTGTCAACGGTGAGTCGGGTTTTGGCCATGTGGTTCTCCAGGAGGTGGGGTGCCTGCTGGGGAGCCGGAGGGTCCTTGGGCGGCCTTTTAGGGGTGCCGCTACGGAGTGCCGGAGCCAATTGCGTTGTTCCCTACGCGGGGATGACCCCGATCAGGTTCAGCGGGTCTCGCAGACTGCGATCTCAGCCTCGGCATTCCTGGTGGAACATCCTTGGCACCCCGACAAGCTGTGGCCATTGTATGCAGGGCAGCAACCCATGGCAAATAACCAAGTTACACACCGACAAAGCCAGCGGGGGCCGCGGAACTGGCTTTGCCAGGCCGCAGGCGCCGTCCCCTGCAAGGGGAGAGGGGACTACACGCAGTGAGTCCCAACAGGGGTGAGTGTTAAATCAACTTTACAAAATCTCATCGCTCGGGCAACGGCGTGGATACACACGCCCACCACACTTGCTCTCAACCTGAAGCCAAAAGCCGTATGTCACGGCAGCGGATTTTTCAGGCATCTTCTCCCCTGAAAGGAAGTTCCCATGAAATTCGCATTCAAGCCCTCCGCTTCCCTCAACAGCCTCGTCCTCGCCGGCCTGCTGGCAACCGTCGGCGCCGGCGCCATGGCGCAAACGCCCCCCGCAGCACCCGCCGGTTCGCCGCCCGCAGCCGGCAAACCTGCCGGCCCCCACGGCGACCGCATGGGCCGCCACGATCCCGCCAAGATGCAGGCCATGATCGCCAAGCACCAGGCCGAACTCAAGGCCAAGCTCAAGATCACCCCCGCCCAGGAAGGCGCATGGACGGCCTACACCGCCGCCATGCAGCCGCCCGCCCACGGCCCCCGCCCCACGGCGGAGCAGCGCGCCGAGTTCGACAAGCTGACCACGCCCCAGCGCATCGACAAGATGAAGGAAATGCGCACCCAGCGCATGGCCGAAATGAACGCGGCGATGGACAAGCGCGGTGAAGCCACCAAAACCTTCTACGCCGTGCTGAGCCCCGAGCAGCAAAAGACCTTTGATGCCGAGCACAAAAAGCACGGCCCGCGCGGCGGCCACCGTGAGCACGGCGGCCCCGGCCCGCAAAAGGGCTGAGCCAGTCCCTGAAGCCATCCGCAAGCCCGCACCGTCGCCAAGCCGGTGCGGGCTTTTTTGCGCACGCCTGAAAACCGACGGACGCCGCCCCCAGCCCGCGTAGGACGGCATCGAATGCAGGCTTTCGGGGCCCGCAGCTTTCCTAAACTGGCAGGATGACCACAGTCCGCAAAGGCCAGGCGCCGGCCGTTCTGTCGCGCGAAGCTTTCCACGAACGCTTCATGCAGTCCTTTGTGGACCCGGCCTTTCGCACGGAAGACCCCGCCCTCGCACGCATCGAAGCACTGGCCTGGGATGCCTACCAGGAGGGCCGCAAGGCGCCCCACACACGCAAGGCCGGCAAAGGCTTTGCCGACCCCCATTACGAGCTGTCGACTGAATGGCTGGCAACGCGCGAGCGCCTGCAGCAGGCGCAGGCCCGCTGGAAAGACCCCGCCTCGCCATCCCGCGTGCTGCTGGTCTGCGGTTCCTCGCGCAACGACGGCACCTGCCCCGGCGAAATCTCCAAGACCTGGCGGCTGCTCAACACCGCCAAAACCACGCTCGAAGGCGCAGGCATGGAAACCGACGTGCTGGACCTGAGCCTGCTGACCTCCAGCTACCACCTGAACATCCACCCATGCAAGGGCTGTGTCTCCACCGCCATGCCGCTGTGCCACTGGCCCTGTAGCTGTTACCCCAACCATTCGCTGGGGCAGACCAGCGACTGGATGGCCGAGATCTACGAACGCTGGACGGCCGCGCACGGCATCCTCATCCTCACGCCGGTGTACTGGTACCAGTCGCCCAGCCCGCTCAAGCTCATGATCGACCGCCTGGTCTGCGCCGACGGCGGCAACCCCGACCCCACCAGCACCCACGGCAAAAAACCCGAGGAAGCCAAGGCACTGGAGATGAAAGGCTGGGACTATCCCAAACACCTGGCCGGCCGCACCTACGGCCTGGTGGTGCACGGCGATGTCGCGGGCATTGAAGGCGCGCGCCGCAGCCTCAGCGACTGGCTGGACTGGATGGGTTTGATAGACGCCGGCAGCATCGCCCGCCTGGACCGCTACATCGGCTACTACGAACCCTATGCGACCAGCCACGAGACGCTGGATGCCGATCAGGCCGTGCAGGCTGAGGTGCGCAACGTGGCCAGCGCGGTGGCCGGCGCCGTCAAGGCGCTGCGCGGCGGAACACTGCCCCAACCCGGCAAGGGCCTGCGGCAACCCCGGCCCAAATAAGAAAAGAAGGACAGCAAAAAGCCGGGCGGCGGAACATGCCCGCGCCCGGCTTTGGACGGATCAGTGGGTGGTCCGTTTAGTGAGCGCTGCCGCCCGCGGCCGCGCCGCCCTGGACGCTGCCCTGCACACCACCCTGGACGCTGCCGGTGGCATTGCCGACGCCGTTGCTCACACCGTTATAGGTGCGCGTGGCGCCGCTTCGTACAGCATGGCCCGTGCGCGCAGCGGCACGGCCTGTAGCGCGTGCGCCGCTGTCCACCGCACCGGCGGCCTGGCTGCCCAGCGAGCCGGCGCTTTGGCCCGACACATTGGCGCCCGCGCCTACGTCGGCACCCACACGGCCACCGGCAGTGCCGGAACCGCTGTCACCGCCGCCCATCGCATTGGCACGCGTGGCGGCATCGATGCGGGTGTTCTGCCCGGCATTGACGCCGAGGTTCACGCCCAGGCCGGCGTTGCCACCGGCGGTGCCGCCGCTACCGCTCACCCCCGCGCCTACGCCCACGCCCACGCCCACACCAAGGCCCTGCGCAAACGCGCCAGGGACAGCCAATGCAAGGGTCAGCGCCACGGCGCCCGGAATCGAACGAATCATGAATCTGGACATTTCAGTCTCCTTCTTAAAAGCGATGGGCCCGCCAAAGGCAACCCACCCGGCAGGGCCCCAACGACATCCGCTGTGGCCCACCTGCTCCGCTTCGTGAGCATGGCCGTCCTTGACGAACCGCCACGCTCCCAAAGCAGGTTCTGTTACTTACTTGGTGCCACCCACAACTGGGCCTTGCGCGCCGCCGGTGGAGGTGGCGGCCGCGTCACGCGCGGCGGAGTTCTGGGCGCGTTTGGCCGCGCGTTTCTCGCGCTTGGCGGCCTTGGCTGCCGCACGGTCGGCCTTGGCGGCCGTGCGTGCCTCAGGCGTCTTGGCCGCACCGCCCATAGGGGCCGCCGAGTTCTGGTCCTGCGCCTTGGCGCTTCCGGGCGGCGTCGTGGTGTCGGTCTGCGCATGAACCTGCGCGCCCAACAGCAGGGCGGAAACAATCGCAGCCGCTGCGGGAATGGATTTCATCGAAAACTTCGTCATGGTCAGTTCCTCTTCGGTTGGCCCATTGATTAATGGCGTGTGAATAAACATGCCCTGATGTGATTACGGGGCTGATTTCAATTTAGGGGCCGGGCCGTGGCGGGCGTGCCGGAGAGCCCCGCCGCGCCATGTAGGACACAGCACCGGCGGCCTGTGGTTGCGCAGCACCTTCTCGCGGCGCGCGCCAAGGCAACGCACTGGCCGGGCGCGCAAATAAGTTTCTGTCCTACAGCCCCCCGAAAAGGCGCCGGGCCACAATCCACTAAAGGTCGCGCCAAGGTGATTGGCAGGCGCGTATGCTGTTCATGCGTGCCCCCCACGTTTGGGCTCCATCTTTGGCTCCCATCACCAACGCTCTCTTTTTTGCACCTCTTCCTATGCAGCCCTCTGTTCCCGATCCTGCCGTTTCTGCTTCCTCCGGCGCCCGCCGCGGCGCGCCTGACGCGCTGTCCGTGGCCGTACCCGTCGCGCCGCCCAAAGCGGGCACGCGGGTGGACATGGCCGCCGTGGAAGCCGACACCCAGACTGCGCTGGCCGCCGTAAGCCCCGAGTCCTCGTTTTCCTTCAAGGTGCTCACGGTCAACATCCACAAGGGCTTCACCTTCTTCAACCGCAAGTTCATCCTGCCCGAGCTGCGTGAAGCCGTGCGCAGCGTGGGCGCCGACGTGGTGTTCCTGCAGGAAGTGACGGGCAATCACGTCAAGCACCCCGACAGGTTCGACAACTACCCCGAGACGCCGCACTACGAATTCCTGGCCGACACCATCTGGCCGCAGTTCGCCTACGGCCGCAACGCCGTCTACACCAACGGCCACCACGGCAACGCGGTGCTGTCGAAATTTCCCATCGTGCGTTTCGAGAACCGCGACGTCTCCATCAGCGGCCCCGAGCGCCGCGGCCTGCTGCACTGCGAGCTGCAGATCCCCGGCCGCAGCGTCAACGTGCACGCCGTCTGTGTGCACCTGGGCCTCATGGAAACCCACCGCGAGCAGCAGATGGACATGCTCTGCGAGCTGGTGCGCAATGACATCCCGCCGCACGCCCCCGTGGTCGTCGCCGGCGACTTCAACGACTGGCGGCACCGCGCCCACGCACGGCTGGAACAAGGCGCCGAGCTGCATGAAGTCTTTGTGCAGGCCAACGGCAAGGCGGCCCGCACCTTTCCCGCCCGCCTGCCCCTGCTGCGCCTGGACCGCATCTATGTGCGCAACGCCATAGGCCATGCGCCCGTGGTGCTGCCGTTGCGGCCCTGGTCGCATCTGTCCGACCACGCGCCCTTGGCGGCAGAAATAGAGCTCTGAACATGAGCAGGTGGGTCAGCGGCAACCAGTTCCACCTGCTCGAGAACGGCGAGGAGTTTTTCCCGCGCGTATTCGAATGCATCGCCGCCGCCAGGCATGAAGTCGTGCTGGAGACCTTCATCCTGTTTGAGGACAAGGTCGGTGAAGAGCTGCACGCCGCCCTGCACCAGGCGGCGCGGCGCGGCGTGCAGGTCGATGTGACCATTGACGGCTACGGCTCGCCCGACCTGTCGCCCGAATTCATCTCCACCCTCACCCGCGCCGGCGTGCGCGTGCACGTGTTCGACCCGGGCCCCAGGCTCTGGGGCTGGCGTACCAACCTGTTTCGCCGCATGCACCGCAAGATCGTGGTGGTCGACGGCGAGCGCGCCTTTGTCGGCGGCATCAACTACTCGGCCGACCACCTGGCCGACTTCGGGCCCCAGGCCAAGCAGGACTACGCCGTTGAAATCGAAGGCCCGCTGGTAGCCGACATCCACAGCTTTGTGCTTCGCGCCCTGGCCGCCGGCCAGCGCAATGCCGGCGCCGAGCCGCAGCCCGGCCTGCGCGAGCGCTTTTCCGACCGCGCGCGTTCACTGGCCGGCGCCTGGCGCGGCGACAGCATTCCCGCGCCGGCGGGCGAGGCCTCCGCGCTCTTCGTCACGCGCGACAACCGCAAGCACACCAACGACATCGAGCGGCACTACCGCGCCGCCATCCGCACCGCGCGCAAGCGCGTCGTCATCGCCAACGCCTACTTCTTCCCCGGCTACCGGCTGCTCAGGGAGATGCGCCACGCCGCGCGGCGCGGCGTGGACGTGCGCCTCATCCTGCAGGGCGAGCCCGACATGGCCATCGTCAAGACCGCCGCCAGCATGCTCTACCACCACCTGCTGGACGCCGGCGTGCGCATTTACGAATACTGCGAGCGGCCGCTGCACGGCAAGGTGGCCGTCATCGACGACGAATGGGCCACCGTGGGCTCCAGCAATCTCGACCCGCTCAGCCTCTCGCTGAACCTGGAGGCCAACGTCGTCATCCGCGACCGCGGCTTCAACCAGGAGCTGGGCGCACGGCTCGACACCCTGATCCAGAACAGCTGCAAACAGGTCACCCATGAAGCCCTCGTGGAACCCACCTGGTGGCGCACCGTGCGCAGCTATTTCGTGTTCCACCTGCTGCGCCGCTACCCGGCCTGGGCCGGCTGGTTGCCGGCGCACACGCCGCGCATCACGCCCGCCCGCCTTCCCACCCCCGCCGGCCCCACCGGCCGCGATCCCGAGCCGGTGAGCCAGGCCAAAGCGTGAGGGCCTGATGGCTTCAAGCAGCAGCCAGACCCTTGCGCGCGTCCCGCTGCGCAGCCGTGCCTGGTGGCCCTGGCTCAGGCGCGGCGCCACCACCGTGTTCTTTGCACTGGTGGCCTGGCTGCTGGTCTCGCAGGCGCGCAACATCGAATGGGCCGAAGTGCTCACCTCGCTCGAAGACTACCCCCTCACCGCCGCCTGGGGCGCCGTGGCCCTGGCCGCGGCCAGCTTCACGCTCTACAGCTGCTTTGACCTGCTGGGCAGGCACTACACCCGCCATGGGCTTGGCACACCCACCGTGATGCTGGTCACCTTCACCAGCTACGCCTTCAACCTCAACCTCGGCTCGATGGTGGGCGGCGTCGCGTTCCGCTTTCGGCTGTACTCGCGCCTGGGCCTCAAGCCCGGCGCCATCACGCGCATCATGTCCATCAGCATGCTGGCCAACTGGATGGGCTATGTGCTGCTGGCCGGCCTGGTGTTCAGCCTGCACCCGCCCACGCTGCCGGCGGACTGGCCCGTCACCGCCGGCCACCTGCGCCTGGCGGGCCTGGCGCTGCTCGCGGCCGCCGCCGCCTACCTGGGCATCTGCACCTTCACGCGCCGGCGCCACTACGTGCTGCGCGGCCACACCATAGAGCTGCCTTCGCCCCGGCTGGCGATGCTGCAACTGCTCATGGGCGCGGGCAACTGGCTCACCATGTCGGGCATCCTGTACATCCTGCTGCAGCACCGCATCGAGTTCTCCGCCGTCGTCAGCGTGCTGCTGCTGGCCGCCGTGGCCGGCGTCATCACCCACATCCCCGCCGGCCTGGGCGTGCTGGAGGCGGTGTTTGTCGCCCTGCTCTCGCACCTCATGCCGCAGGCCGAGCTGCTGGCGGCCCTGGTGGCCTACCGCGTCATCTATTACCTGGTGCCGCTGGGCGTGGCCACGGCCGCTTACCTGGCGATGGAAGCCAGAGCCAAACAACTGCGACGACAAAGGCGCTAGTCCCCGACTTCTGCCGCCCCCGCTCCTTCCCCCGCTGGAGGAAGGCTGGGATGGGGGCTACCGGCGTGCAAATTCAACGCGGCCATGCCATCAAGCGCCGCGGGCCCCCATCCCCACCTTCCCCCAGTGGGGGAAGGAGAAAAGAGGCTTTTAGGCGGGAAAGCCACACGCCATAGGGGTTTTGGGCCTCCACTGTGTCCATAATCACAAAACCCTGTATATTCATACAGTGTTCTGGTTTTGTCTTTCCTGGCGATGCGCCGCCCGCACCCAGGAATTCGGCTTCTTTGCCTACAGCGGCGCTTGAACCCGCCGCCGCACCATGAAGTCTGAGCGTAAAGCGGAAAGGATTTTTGCATGGGCGTGATGAATGACCTGCTGACGACCGACCTCTTTCCCCAGGCCGCGCTGTCTGTTGCGCTGCGCGGCCAGACCGACTTCGAGGGCTTTCGCCGTGCCGCGCGCGGCCTGCTGGCGCAGAACATCCTGCCCGGGCAGGTCAGCTGGCAGTGCGGCGATGCGCCCCTGCAAGCTCCCCAGGCGACTCAAGCCCCGCAAGCCGCCGGTACCGCGCACAGCCCTGCTTTCAGCGACGCACCCGCCGTCAGCGTGCCGCCCGAGTTCCTTGCGCTTTGCCAGGCCGGCGTCATGCATCGCAACCCGCAGCGCTTCCAGCTGCTCTACCGCCTGTTGTGGCGCCTGGTGCATGAGCCCGAACTGCGCCACACGCCGCAGGATGCCGACATGGCGCAAGCCCGGCTCATGGCCGAAGAGGTGCGCGAGGACATCCGCAAGATGAAAGCCCAGGTGCGCTTTCGTTCGGTGCAGGACGACACCTTCAGGGCCCGCCCCCTGGCCGGGCCGCTGCACGTTGCCTGGTATGCGCCTGAACACCATATCGTCGAAGCCGTGGCGCCCACCTTCGCCAAACGCTTTTCCCTGATGCGCTGGGCCATCCTCACGCCCGAGGGCAGCGTTGAATCCGACTACCTCGGCCCGCAGGACTTTGCGGCAGATGCCAGGCCGCCCGGCGAGGGCCTGGCCGCGCTGCGTTTTGGCCCCAACGCCGAACCGCAAGATGCGCCGGCCATGGACGCCGGTCCGCACCACTGGCTGGCGTTTTACGAGCAGGTCTTCCATCCGGCGCGCCTGGCGAGGCGGCGCATGCTGCAAAAGCAGGCAGCGCCGCGGTCCCGCAAAGGACGCGGGCCGGCAAGCCGCACACTCCACGCGGCCCGGGCGCCGGGCTCCAGCCGCGCCGGTGGGCAGTCGCTCTCGCTGTAGCCGCCCAGCCAGCAACCCTCATTCAAGGCCTGCGGGCATCCGATGCCGGCGCTTCAGGCGGCGGCACGGCGTCGCGGCCATCGGTGGCGGTGGCGGTGGGCGGCAAGGTGGGCCGGGACGTCGAGTCGCGCGGGTCCGGTGGCGGTAGCGGCGCATTGTCCGGCGGCAGTTGCGCGCGGCGCGCCGGGTTGCGGTTCAGCGGGTTCTTCAAAGGCGCGGCAGGTTTCTGTGCGGTGCTTGGGTCCGTCGCCGGCGCAGGGGTAGGTGCTGTTGTTGTTTGCGCCAGCGCCCAGGGCCCGGCCAGAAAGGCCAACACAGTGCCAAGCACCAGGGGGATGTAGCGAAGTTGTCGCATGGTCATTCACTCCTTGAAGCCGCGCATTTGAACAAACAGGTGGAGGGTTTTTGCGATTGCGCGGACATATTGCGATTTCACTTTACGCCGATCCAAAGCCAGGGCCGTGGCCGGGATACCGGCTGCGCTGTCAGGCCCGGGCTACAGGTTTTGCCACCAGCTCCTTGAAGCCCGTCTGCGCATCCTGCTCACGCGTGAACACCCAGCCCGGCAAGGGCGCCAGCACAATCTCCGCCGTGGTCCGGATGATGCAGCCCGGCATCACATGGCCGCCGCGCATCTCGCCACGCGCCGTTGCCACGCTGGCATGCAGGTGGACGCCGTCGGCGCTTAGCGTGCCCGACAGCGTGACCAATTCCAGCGGCTCGGCCAGCAGCGTGCCCTCGGGCTGGTCGGCGTAGCGCAAGACGGCTTGGGACAGGCTGCCCACAGCCGAGATGATGCAAGCCGCTGTTGTGTTTTGCCCGGCTTGCAGCTGAGTGAAGGCTTTGGTCAGGGCGGCGCGGAGGTCCTCACCAGGTTGCAGCCGCAGGACGTGGGTTTGGGGCATGTCGTCAGGGTCGTGGTGAGGCTGAAGTCGTTTAAGAGGAAAGAGGATAAGAGGAGAGAGGGCGCCCGCCCTCAATCCTGCCCCTCCCCATTACTGGCCCGGCTACTGCGCCAGATGGCCCGCACCAACCACACCCCGCCGGCCATGGCGCCCATGAACCCCAGGAAACCGAAGGCGGGCAGGCCAAACAGCGTGGGGCCGCCTTTGACGGTCATGACGATGGACGAGCCGATAATGAGCGCGGCAATCACCAGGGCCATCGCCAGGCGGTTGGCGGCGCGGTCCAGCTGGTCGCCCACACGTTTGAGGTGGGCCAGCTCTATCGCCACCTGCACGCGGCCGCGGCGCGCGTTGCGCAGCAGGCGCGACAGGTCGTGCGGCAGCTGGCCGGCCAGCGCCAGGGCGCGGCTGAAGGTGTGCCAGCCGCGGGTGGCCAGGGCCTTGGGCCGGTAGCGCGCGCGCACCACCTGCCGCAGCAGCGGCGTGGCCTCGGTGGCCATGTGAAAGCTGGGGTCCAGCCCACGGCCCATGCCTTCAAGCGAGATGAAGGCCTTGATCAGCAGCGCCAGGTCCGAGGGCAGGCCCAGGTGGTGCTCACGCAGGATGGCGGTGACGTCGGAGAGCATTTGCCCAAGGCTGAGCTGGGCCAACGGCGTGCCGTGGTACTGGTCGACAAAGGACTCGATTTCGGCCTCGAGCTGGGACAGGTTGACGCCGTGCTCGTCGCCGGTCCAGTCGAGCAGCACGTCAGCCACGGCCTGCGGCTGGCGCTCAACCAGGCCCAGCAACAGCTGTAGCAGCTCTTCGCGGCGCCGCTCGGTGAGCCGGCCGACCATGCCGAAGTCGATGAAAGCGATGCGGTTGCCGGGCAGGTAAAACACGTTGCCGGGGTGCGGGTCGGCATGGAAGAGGCCGTCTTCCACGATCATTTTCAGCACGGCGCGGGCGCCGCGGCGGGCCAGCTCGCCGCGGTCGTAACCGGCCTCGGGTGTGAGGCGGTCCAGCGCGCCGCCGGGCACGCCATCGACCAGGTCCTGCACGTTGACGCGCGCGCCGGTGTGGGCCCAGTGCACGCGCGGAATCACGATGTAAGGCAGGGGCGCCATGTTGGCGGCGATGCGCTCGGCATGCCGGCATTCGGCGGCCAGGTCGAGTTCGCGGCGCAGGGACTTGGCGAGTTCGCGCACCAGTTGCTTGAGGCGGTAGGGCTTGAGGGCGGGCAGTTCGGCCTCGGCCAGCGCGGCCAGCCGCTCCATCAGGCGCAGGTCCGCTTCTATGACCTCGGTGATGCCCGGGCGGCGGATCTTGACGACGACCTGCGTGCCGTCATGGAGCTGCGCGCCGTGCACCTGGGCAATGGAGGCGGCGGCCAGCGGCGTGGTGTCGAAGCGGGCAAAGACGGTTTCGGGATCGCCGCCCAGGTCTTCGCGCAGCTGGGGCAGCAGCAGCGCCAGGGGCACGGGCGGCACCTGGCTGTGCAGCTTTTCGAATTCGGTGATCCATTCGGGGCCGAAGAGGTCGGCGCGGCCGGCCAGCACCTGCCCCAGCTTGACGAAGGTGGGGCCCAGCTCTTCCATGGCCAGGCGCACCTGTTCGGCGGGGCCAATGCGGGCGAGGTCGGCCGCGTTGTTCCAGTGCAGCGCATGGCCCGCGCGCTCCAGCTTGTCGGCTAGGCCGAGCCGCCGCACGCTGTCGCCAAAGCCGTGACGGATCAGCACACCGGTGATTTCCGCCAGGCGCGCCATGTCGCGCGCGGCACCCAGGGTTTCGATGAACATCCGCGGATGATAGCCCCGGCTTTTCCGGCCGGACTTGGCATTTGTCAAACAGGCGGATGAGGGGGCTTCAATACCTCAGCCCGGATGAATATTTCCCGGGGCAAGGGCAACCTCACTTCTTGTCCGGCAGCTCGATCTTCACTTCCAGCACATCCAGGTTGTCCTGCCGCTCCAGGTGCAGCTTGATGTGGTCCGGGTTGATGGGAATGTATTTGGCGATCACCGCGATCAGGTCGCGCTGTAGCGCAGGCAGGTAGTCGGGCTTGGGGCTGCGGCCGGTGCGCTCATGCGCCAGGATGATCTGCAAGCGCTCCTTGGCGACGCTCGCGGTTTTCTTTTTCTCGCCGAGCAGGAATGACAGGAAAGACGCCATGTATCACTTCCCCCCGAACCAGCGCTTGAACAGCCCCGGCTTTTGCGCATCGATAAAGCGCATGGGCTTGTCCTTGTCGCCCAGGAAGCGGTCCACCACATCCTTGTAGGCTTCAGACACATCGCTGCCGTTCATGTGCACCGCCGGCACGCCCTGGTTGGAGGCCTGCAGCACCGACTCGGATTCGGGGATCACGCCAATCAGCTTGATGCGCAAAATATCCTGGATGTCTTCCAGTGACAGCATCTGGCCCTGGTCGACGCGGCCGGGGTTATAGCGGGTGATCAACAGGTGTTCCTTGATCGGGTCGCCGCCGGCAATCGCGCGCTGGGTCTTGCTCGAGAGCATGCCCAGGATGCGGTCGGAGTCGCGCACCGATGAGACCTCGGGATTCGTCACCACCAGGGCCTCGTCGGCGAAGTGCATGGCCATCAGGGCGCCGGTTTCTATGCCGGCGGGCGAGTCGCAAACAATGTATTCAAAGTCCATTTCGCCCAGGTCCTTGAGCACTTTCTCGACGCCGCTTTTGGTCAGCGCGTCCTTGTCGCGCGTCTGCGAGGCGGCCAGCACAAACAGGTTGTGGCACTGCTTGTCCTTGATCAGGGCCTGGTTCAGCGTGGCCTCGCCCTGGATGACGTTGATCAGGTCGTACACCACCCGGCGTTCGCAACCCATGATCAGGTCCAGGTTGCGCAGGCCCACGTCAAAGTCGATGACCGCGGTTTTATGGCCGCGCAGCGCCAGGCCGGTGGCAAAACTGGCGCTGGTGGTGGTTTTGCCCACACCGCCCTTGCCGGAGGTGACCACAATGATTTTTGCCATGCTTGAATTTCCTTGGAAACGGGAGAGAAAGAGAGAGTGAGGGTGTGTATGTCAATGCCTGCGCAGCACCCCGTTCGCCCTGAGCCTGTCGAAGGGCTTGGATCCTTCGACAGGCTCAGGACGAACGGGATACCGGGTGGACGGGTGAAGCGGAAAAGCGCACATGCTTCAAGCCGCCATGACATTCATCACCAGCTTGTCGCCCTCGTCACCGGGCACCAGCCGCACCTGCGTGGGCTTGCCGGCCATGCCGGGCGGCAGCGGGTGTTCGCTGGTGCGGTAGACACCGGCGATCGACAGCAGCTCGGCCTCCAGCGCCAGCGAGAAGATGCGCGCTTCGGTGTTGCCGCGCGCGCCGGCCATGGCTTTTCCGCGCAGCGGTGCATAAACATGGATGTGGCCGTCGGCAATCACTTCGGCGCCGGCRTTGACCATGGCCAGCACCACCAGGTCGCGGCCGCGCGCATACACCTGCTGGCCGGAGCGCAGCGGCTTGTCGACCACCAAGGCGCCCAGGGGAGCGRCAACAGGCGGGGCGGCAACCGGCGCCGGAGCGGATGGCGCGGGCGCGGCCGCCGTGGGCCGTGGCGCCACCAGGTGCGCATCCGGCACGGGCAACAGGCCGGCCTGCAACGCGGCCGCCGTCTGCGCGGGGCTGCCGCCTTTGACGGCGATGGGCACGAGCTGGTAGCTGCCCAGCAGGCTGATGAGGGCGGGAAAGTCAATTTCGCCCGACGCCTGCGGCAGGGGCGAGAGGTCGATCATCAGCGCGTCCTGGTCGAAGAAGTCGGGGATATCGCCAAAGCGGGCTTCAAGTTCACGCGCCAGGGCGACGAGGTCGGTGGACTTGAGCAGCAAGGCCACCAAGGGCAGGTTGGCGCTTTTGATTTCAAAGGTGGCGGGAGTGGTGGCCTGGAGGGCGACAGTCATAGGCTGGTCATAGGCGGCTCATCGGCGCTGGGGAAAAGCAAAGGAAAAGCAAAGCGCGAAAGAAAAAAAGATGGCCGAGGGTAGCCCCTGAAGCGGCATATCCCGGCGCACGCTTTGTCGCACTTGTGAGCGGGTGAAACTCCCGGGCCGCGCGTGCACGCCCCTGGTGCGCACCGCCGCCCGTCGCCCGAACACGCGCCAGCATTGAATGCATGCGGCTTGCACCCATATGCGGGGTTCATCACCGGACCCCGTTCATGAACTTCCTGCCGCTGGCGCTTGTTACCGCCTTGCTCCATGTTTACATTGGCGCACGCCTTGTCCCCGGGCTTGAGGCCCTTCCCCTTGTCCAGTGGCTGCTCATCATCGGCCTGGCCCTGTCCGCCTTGCTGATACCTTTGGGCCTGATGGCGGGGCGCGTGGCTCGGCAGCCCCTGGCCGACGTGCTGACCTGGGTGGGCCTGCTGTTCATGGGCTTGTTCTCTTCCCTGTTCGTGCTCACGCTGGCCCGCGACGCCGGCCTGCTGCTGCTGTGGCTGGCCGACATGGCAGCGCCCGGCCGCCTGCCGCTGGCCTGGCTGCGCATCGCCTCGGCAGAAGCCGTGCCTGTGCTGGGCGTGCTGGTCACCTTGCTGGGATTCGTGAACGCGCGGCGCACCGCGGCTGTCGTCAAGGTGGATGTGCCCATCAAAGGCCTGCCGCCCGCGCTGCAGGGCTTTACCCTGGCGCAGCTGAGCGACATCCACGTCGGCCCGACCATCAAGCAGCGGTACCTGCGCCGCATCGTCGACAAGGTCAATGCGCTGGATGCCGACGTGGTCGCCATCACCGGCGACCTGGTCGACGGCAAGGTCAGCGAACTCGCGGCCCACACCGCGCCGCTGGCCGATCTGAAATCACGCCACGGCACTTACGTGGTGACCGGCAACCACGAGTACTACTCCGGCGCCCACGCCTGGGTCGATGAACTGCGCCGCCTGGGCCTGACCGTGCTGATGAACCAGCACGTGGTCATCCAGCCGCCCGGCCAGGGCGACAAGCCCCTGGTGCTCGCCGGCGTGACCGACTACAGCGCAGGCCACTTCGACCCGGCCCACCGCAGCGACCCCGAGGCCGCACTGCGCGGCGCGCCGCTGGACGCCGTGCGCGTGCTGCTGGCCCACCAGCCGCGCAGCGCCCCTGCGGCGGCCAGGGCCGGCTTTGATCTGCAGCTCTCAGGCCATACGCATGGCGGGCAGTTTTATCCCTGGAACCTGTTTGTGCGGTTTCAGCAGCCGTTTACCGCCGGCTTGCACAAGCTGCAGAACCTGTGGGTCTACACCAGCCGCGGGACCGGGTATTGGGGGCCGCCCAAGCGGTTTGGGGCGCCTTCCGAGATCACTTTTTTGAGGTTGGTGGCGGGGTAGTTTTTTCCAGTCCGTGCTCCCCCCCTGGGTTTGTAGGCCTGTTCGCACACGCGCTCGGGCCCTGCTGCAGTGACGCGCGGCCCTGCGGGGGCCTAAAGTGGACTCATCACACATCGTTTGCACACCGTTTGCACACCGTTTGTTTGTTGTGCGCAGGAGACCCTCATGAAAGCACCCCATCCTTCTTTTCGCTATTCGCGCATGTTGCAGGCGCTGCTTGCGGCCGCGCTGATTGTGCCGCCGGCATTCGCGCAAATGAGCATCGGGTCGGCCGGCGGCGGCCGCCCGGCGGCTCGCGGTCTTACGAGCGGCAGCACCGGCACTGCTGGCGCCACCGGCACGTCCGCCAATACGGGCACGGGCGGCACCACCATCAACGGCAACAACACCGGCACCGGCGTGACCAACACCAACCAGGGGACCGGCACCATAGGCACCACGACCGGCAACGCCAACGGCACGGGAACGACAGGCACCAACACGAACACAGGCACCGGCACGGGTGGCACCAACATCAATGGCAACAACACCGGCACCGGTGTGACCAACACCAATACCGGCACCGCGACCGGCGGGACTCTGGGAACCGATGGAACCGGCGCGCCCAGGCCTGTGGCCCATCCGCTGAACCGCAACCCGGCCAGCCGCGCAGCATTCAGTGCGCCGGCACAGCCTGTGCCCAGCGATCCGCGTGACTCCAGCACCCGGCCGGCAGAGGACCCCTCCGTGCCCGCGGCGCCCGACCCGCGCGACAGCACGCGGTAAAGCGTGAGGCAGCGCTACAGAGGCGCTACAGCTTGAGCTGCGCTGGCAAATACTTCGCCATCAAGTCGTCGTAATACGGCTTGAGTTCGGCCAGCACCGGCGGCTTGTCGTTCTTGGAATAAAGGTCGTAAGGGTTGAACCGCTGCACCCACGCCAGGTGCGCGGCATCCTGCGCGTCCGTCAGGTGCCCATACGCCCCCTCGCGATGCCAGGCGTAAAACGAGTGGTAGCGGATCATGTACAGCGCCGGCAACGGCAAATACGGCTTCATCAACTGGTACAGGTACTCGTCATGCCCCCATGACATGTGCACCGCGTCCAGCCCGCAGCCGGGGGTGTAGATGCCGTTCTCCGTGTTGTAGCGCGCATCGGCGCTGTCGGGGTTGAGCGCGAAGTACTCCGGGTACACCACGCGCTCTGAGAAACGGCAGCCCACCGGAAAGGTGTCGCCCACCACCGCCCATTGCGGCTCGCCAAACAGGCACAGCACCTTGCCCAGGTCGTGGATAAAACCCGTCAGCACAAACCAGTCGGGGTGGCCGTCGGCGCGTATGGCTTCGGCGGTCTGCAGCAGGTGGCTGATCTGCGGCAGCTCGATGTCCGGGTCGGACTCGTCGACCAGGGTATTGAGGAATTCCAGCGCCGCCCAGGGTGTCATCTCGCGCTGTGTAAAGCCCAGCCACTGCGCTTTCTTCTTCAGCACAAAGTCCAGCGTCTGGTGCTGGTGGTTGTTGCGGTAAAAGTTGCGCACCCTCTCTATGCCGGGCTGGTCGTAGTCGCGGTAGGCGGCGCGATCGGGTTCGCTGGCAAGCAGGGCGGTCTGGTGTTGCGGCGTGATGGCGTTCATCACACGATTGTAGAAAGCACCGCCACTGCGTGCAAACCCGCTGGCGCGCCGGGCCGCAGCGGCTATATTGGCGTCACCATCGCCTCGGGGCACACCCATGCTACGCAGACACCTCCTTCGCACCCTGGCCGCCGGCCTGCTGCCGGCCTCGGCATGCCTCACGGGTGTCATGGCCCAGGCCCAGCCCAAAATCGGCGTGCTCATGCTGCACGGCAAAAGCCCCGGCAGCAACAACGATCCCAACATGAGCCGGCTCAAGCCCGTGCTCGAAGGCGCGGGCATGCTGGTGCTCTACCCCGACATGCCCTGGTCGCGCAACCGCTACCTCGACGGCAACTTCGACCTGGCCATGGCCGAGATGGCCGCCCACGTCAAAACCCTGCGCAGCCAGGGCGCCACCGCCATCATCATCGCCGGCCACAGCATGGGCGCGCCGGCCGCCATGGGTTTTGCCGCGCGCGGCGGCGACGTGCAGGCCCTGGTGCTGCTGGCGCCCGGCCATGTGCCCGCGCGCTACTACGCCTTCCAGCAAAACACCTCGGTGCGCGAAAGCGTCGACCAGGCCCGCAAGCTGGTCGCCGAAGGCAAGGGCGATTCGCGTGAACGCTTTTACGACATCAACCAGGGCAAGCAGCAGCCCGTGACCGCCACCGCAAAAGACTACCTGAGCTACTTCGACCCCGCGTCCGACGCCGACATGGGCGTGACCGCGCCGCGCATTCCCGCCGGCACGCCCGTGCTCACCGTCGTGGGCGAGGAGGACGGCATCAGCAAATACGCCAGGCCCTACTTCGCCGACAAGCTGCCCGCCAACCCCAAAAGCCAGTACCTTGAAATCAAGGCCAACCACCTGAGCACACCCGTCGTCGCCAGCGAGGCCGTCGTGCAGTGGATCAAGGCCGCCGTAGCGAATTGAGCAGCAGCCAAGAGAAGAAAGAGGCCGACACCATGAACACCCATCCCTGCCTTCACCGCCTGCGGCAATGGCTCTGGCTGCTGCCGGGCCTGTGCGCCCTGCTGGCCGGCCCTGCCGCCATCGCGCAAAGCGCCGCACCCCGCGTCGTCGACATCCCCACGCGCCCCGGCGTTACCCAACGCTTTGTCTACATCGCGCCAGCAGGTGCGCCCAAAGCCTCCGTCATCCTCTTCGCGGGCGGCCATGGCGGCCTGCAGATCAAGGACGGGGGCAGTTTTGGCTGGGGCGATGGCAACTTCCTCGTGCGTACGCGCCAGCTGTTTGCCGACGCCGGCCTGGCCGTCGCCGTCATCGACGCGCCTTCCGACAAACAGTCGCCGCCCTACCTCTCGGGCAACCGGCAGCGGCCCGAGCACCGCGCCGATGTGCTGGCCGCCATTGCCTGGCTCAAGCAGCAATCACTCGCGCCTGTGTGGCTGGTCGGCACCAGCCGCGGCACCCAGTCGGCCGCCTACATCGCCACCGAGGCCTCGCCCGCCCAGGGCGGCCCCGACGGCCTGGTGCTGACATCCAGCATCCTGCTGGACCCCAACGGCCGCGCCGTGCCCAAAATGCCGCTGGAAAAACTCGCCATCCCTGTATTGGTGGTCCACCATGAAAACGACGGCTGCAAGGTCTGCCCCTACAGCGAGATCCCGGCCATGATGGAAAAACTGGGCAAAACACCCAAAGCCGAGCTCATCAGCGTCAGCGGCGGCCAAAGCCGCGGCGACCCCTGCGAGGCCATGGCCTACCACGGCTTTAACGGACTGGAGGCCGACGTGGTCGGCAGGATCAGCCGCTGGGTGATTGCGGCCAAGCCTTGAGAGAAAGAAGAAGACGGGCCGCTCAAGCCTGCTCAGGCTTGTCCTGCGGCAGGTCACTGGGGCGGCTGCCCACAGCCGCATGATTGAGCGCCAGGCTCACACCCGCGCGCTTCTCCGCCTTCTGCATGGTGTCCATCACATCCGGGTCCGGCGCCACACCCCAGGCCATGGCGGTGGTCAGCACCACCAGCGAAGGGATGGCGCGCAGATAGCGAGGGCGGAATAAAAAGTCGGCAAGCTTCTTCATGGCATTGAACCCCGGCAACAAAAAATCAACGAGGATTCGATGCTGCGCCGCCAGGCTTAGGCCTGTGCGTCTGCCATGTTGCGGTTTGTAAGGAAATGCCTCAGCGGCAGGTAAAGACGCCGCACTCAAAACCAAATGTCCGTTCGGGCTGAGCCTGTCGAAGCCATACCCCCCTCCGTTCGGGCTGAGGTATCGAAGCCCCCCACGCATGAGGCACCAAACCCTTGGCTACCTCAGGGCGAACGGGCGTTGTATGCCCTTCAAGACCCCGGCCCACCAGGAAACCCGCCTCATTCCCGCAGAAACCGGTTCACACTCGCCATCACCACTTCGGCCTGGTCCTTGTGCGCCTCGTGGCCCGCGAAGGGGATGTTCAGCAGCTTCGCCCCCTGCACCTGCTCCACCAGCTCGACCACACTCGCGCGCGACACCAGGTGGTCTTCATCGCCGCGCACCGCCAGCAAAGGGCAGCGGATGCGTTTGACGCTCTCGCCCGGGTAGCCGCTGCCGCTGTCATCCAGCCACATGGGCACGATGGCCTCAATGAGGCCCGCAAAATCAGGCTGGGGATTAAGGTCCCGGTAAAGCGCCACCGTCTCAGGAAACTTCTTTGTCCAGCTCTCCGCCGTCACGCTGCCCAGCAGCTTGCGCACCGGGTCGTCGGGCTTGAGCATCTTGTCTGTGCCAATCACCACCAGCTTGTCTACGCATGAGTCTGCCTTCGCAGCCATGCGCAGCGCCGTGATGCCGCCGTCGCTGAAGCCCACCACGCTGCAGCGTTCAACGCCCAGGTGCTTCAGCACGGCAGCGGCATCAAGGGCAAGACGCTCGTAGCTCAGGGCGGCCGTGCCCAGCGTGGACTTGCCGTGGCCGCGGCTGTCGATGGCAATCAGCCTGAAGCGCTGTTTCAGCAGCGGCAGCACGCCGTTGAAGTCCCCCATGGTGCCCAGCCCGCCGTGCAGAAACAGCAGCGCCGAGCCGGCGTCGTCGCCGTGGACTTCGAAGTAAATCTTCGCGCTGTCCAGCATCAGGTGCTCGCCGCTTCGATGATTGAAGTTTTCCACAGTCACTCCTTTTGAGGACAGCGGCGCCCGAGGGCCCCGCACGCACCATCATCAGCGCCCCGTCGTACCCCGCCGCGCCTGCAGCTGGTTGCTGCCGCCCACATGCGACTCGCGGTCATGGCGGCTGTTGGCCGTGCGCTGGCCTTCGTTCTTCTGCGTGGGTTTCTGTTCGCCCACCTGGTTGAAGTCGTTCTCTACCTTGCCGCCGTGGCCTGATGCGGAGGCCTTGGGGCTGGTGTTAGTGCCGGTGTTGGTGGTGTCCTGCTCGATGGTCGGGTCGGCAGCGGTGCCGGTAATGCCCACGCTGCGCTGAACATTCGGTTTGCCGGGTTTGTTGGCCATGGTGTGGTCTCCTTGTGAAGGGTGTTGAATTCACGCCCACGCCCAAAGGAAGGCGAAGGCGGTGCCTGTCAACCCATTCTGGAAACCACACGATCCTGCCCATGTCAGACAGCACCCCGTACCCAGGCGCGACAAGGCGAGGCTTAAGACAAACCCCGGCCGGCGCCAAAGGCGCTCAGCCCGCCGACATATCCGAGAACTGCGCCTCAATCTTGTGCCCATCCAGGTCACGCACAAAACACCCGTAATACTGCGGCCCATACAAAGGCCGCGGCCCCGGCGCACCATCACCGATGCCGCCCAGCTCCAGCGCCTTGGCATAAAAGGCATCCACCTGTGCTTTGGAAACGGCCAGAAAGCCAAAATGCGAGCCATTGCCCACCTGCGCCCTGCCCCCGTCATGCGGCACCCCAACCCAGAACTCCGGAAACGCCCGCCCAAATGCAATGGCCCCGGGGTGCTCCATGATCACCTTGATCTCCAGCGCGCCCAGCACGGCGGTGTAGAAGGCCTTGGCGCGTGGGAAGTCGTTGGTGCCTAGGGAGACGTGGGAGATGATGCTGGATGGGAGGGAGGGGGTGTTGGGCATGGGCTTTGTCCTAAAGTAATTGGAAAATTGAGCTTACTTAGGCTCGCGCGACCAGACAACAAATGCCCTACGTCTTGGATGGCTACACGCACACCTCAACCGGTCAAGACAGCTAAGACAGTCTGGTCAATCAATGAATAGCTTGCTAAGCTCCACCAATGAGAATTAGCAGTGCGGATTGGGCAATGAGGATGGCCGCCTTTGAACAAGTCCGCCAATTACAAAAAACCAGAGACCAGCTCACCGGTGCGGATCTCGCAAAAGGCTTCCAGTTCGAGGGACAACGCATCCCCCTTGTGAACCCGCAACGCGGAATCTTCAAGCCGCGTCAAATGGAAACTCTGCTATCCATCAAGACCGTCTTTCCGAAACCCGGCGCAAAGATCTGGTACGACGACCAACGCAGCGTTCACAAGCAAATTTACGACGGTGAAGAGACCGTCGACTACTCGTTCATGGGGACCGACCCGAACGTAGCCGACAACAGATGGCTCAAGGAGGCAATGGATCGCCGCGTCCCCATCCTGTATTTTTTGGGCGTATCACCTGGACGCTATCAAGCTTTCGTTTCCGCGTTCATTGAAAGCTGGCACCCAAACGAGGCCAAAGTGAAAGTGTCATTCAGCGATCTAGATCTGGGCGGTATTCCCAAGGTATCTGAAAACAGCTTGGCACGTCGATATGCACTTCGTCAGGTTAAACAGCGGCTGCATCAAGCCTCGTTCCGAGATGCAGTTATTAGTGCATATGGCAACCGCTGCGCGTTGTCAGGAATGCCTGAGCCAATGCTTCTGGACGCAGCTCACATCATTTCAGATGGCAACGAGGAGCTCGGTCATGCGATTGTTCCAAATGGAATTCCTTTGACAAAGATTCATCACGCAGCCTTCGATGCTCATCTCATTGGCATTGACCCAGACTTCCGCATCCACGTCTCCGCTCGATTGCTCATCCAAAAAGATGGGCCTATGTTGGAGGTCATGCAACGACTTCACGGACAACTCATTAAGCAACCCATTCGAGTGGAAGATGCCCCAGATCGCGATCGTCTGGCGCATCGCTTCGAGATGTTCAGAGCGGCCGCATAGCGCGAAAACCCGCAGCCTGGCAAACACCAGGGCGTTCGGTCATCATTAAAGAACCGATGTTGAATTGCACTGAAGTCTGACCCGAGTTTTCCATCGAATATTGACCCACACTCTTTGTGAGCAGAAGGTGCTCACGATGTGGATAAGTTCTTGGTTTTCTCCTTTTTTGGCTGAGTGTGTGGATCTGCCTCAAAGTGCGCCGCTGTTTCCGCGATTTTGTTGCCTCGATATCCAGCCAGGTGGCCAGCTTCTCGGCGTAGGGATCGAGCTTGCTTGAGCTGGCCCGCCTTGGGTACTTGGGCTCGCTCTCTTCCGACCGCAGGTGCTTCTTTATTGTGTTGCGAGCCAGGCCTGTACGCCTTGAGATCTCGCGGATGGACATCTGATCCCTCAATGCCCAACGTCTGATGACATTCAATGTCGCCACGTCTATCACTCCTAATTTCCCCTGCTTTTAAAACAAGCAGGGTAGTGCCTACGTGGGTCAGTTTTGGATGGAAATTACTGCGTTAAGTGGATCAGATTTCGACGGAATTCAACACCCCTACGTTGTTGTCCATGATTCAGATACGCCCAAATACTTGAGGAAGGGGACGATGGTTAATAGCGGAACATGGACATTGAACACGACTATTCGTGAGGCCGCTTTAAGCGGGGGGTTTGGCCAGGTATTTACTCAGTTTCCGCATTTTGAAGGCCACTTTTTTGATGCCGAACTGGCGGGTGGAAAAGTTGACCACGTTTTAGACGTATTGAATGACCAGGAATCCCCTGAATACAAACTCATACTTGAAACTTATCGCAAAGTGCTGGCGCGTGAGGCGGCCGTCATGAGCACTACTGTCGAAGCGTTTGACGCGTGTAAGGTGCGCTATGTAGACAGGAAATTGCTTGCTGCTGATCCACATTGGGTTTAAGTGTTGAATAAGCCGGTGTTTTACTCAGTGAGTGAACTTTATGCGTGGATAGCTGACTTAAAAAAAGGGAGCCTCGATGACTCCAACTATCTATAAAGCGCCACAAGCCACTTCTTTTTGCCTCTCAGCATATTTAGACATCAACGCCCCCACCCCCGGCTTGGCACACCGCTGCAAGGCCAGCAACAAACCATGATCCGGCCTGGCCACCCGATGCCGGCTACGCAAATCCTCCTGGATCTGGCCCAACAAGGAGGCCGCCATCTCGGCATCCGCCATGGCCCTGTGGGCGCGGCCGGCTTTGGGCAAGCGGTGATAGTCGATCAGCACGCCTAACTTGTGGCTGGGGGCTTGGGGGTACAGCCTTCGAGCGACCAGCATGGTGCAGGCAAAGGGCTGGCTTGCTGCTTGTTCGCCGGCCAGACTGAGTTCGGCTTCCCAGAAGCGGCGGTCAAAGGACGCGTTGTGGGCCACCATGGGGGCGCTGCCGACAAAGCGGCTGGCTTCCCTCATCACGGTATCGGCCGCGGGTGCGGCGGCGACCATGGCGTTGCTGATGCCTGTCAGGCTTTCGATAAAGGACGGGATGTAGCGGCCCGCGTTCATGAGGCTCTGGAAGCGGTCCACGACTTTGCCGCTGGCTTCTTCAACCAGCACGATGGCGATTTCGGTGGCGCGGTCGCCCATGGCCGGTGACAGGCCTGTGGTTTCGAAGTCGATGACGGCGATGCAGCTCATGGTTTGCTGATGTTGTTGTTGTTCACGCAAAGAAAAACACCATGAAGATCACCTGCGGGAGGTTCAACTTCATGGTGTTGATCGTGGCCAGGTTCGTCATGCTTGCACCGGCCCGGGCCAAGCAGAGGCTTATTTGTAAAACGACTCAACCTTGCCCTTGAGCTTGATCATCAGCGGGTTGCCCTTGCGGTCGACCTTGTTGCCGACGGGGACCTTGATCCAGCCTTCGCTGATGCAGTACTCGGCAACGTCAAAACGCTCTTTGTCGTTAAAGCGTATGCCGACGTCGTGCTCAAAGATGGCCCTGATGAAATGCGGGCTGCGCTCGTCGGTGGAGAGGTGGTCGGGCAGCGCCGGGCGTTCTGTTGTCGCTACTGCTGCTGCCGTGGTGGTCGTGGTTTCTTCGGTCATGGAATCAGGAAAGGGGGTTGGTCGTGTATCAGACGTCGATGTTCGCGGCGCGCAAGGCATTCTGCTCGATGAACTCGCGGCGCGGCTCAACCTCGTCGCCCATCAGCATGGTGAAGACGCGGTCGGCTTCGATGGCGTCGTCGATCTGTACGCGCAGCAGGCGGCGCACAGTGGGGTCCATGGTGGTTTCCCACAGCTGGGCGGGGTTCATCTCGCCCAGGCCTTTGTAGCGCTGGCGAGAGGTGGCGTTTTCAGCCTGGCCGATGAGCCATGCCATGGCCTGGCGGAAGTCGCTGATTTTTTCTTCTTTCTGCCGTTCGCCTTCGCCGCGCATGACTTTGGCGCCTTCGCTGCTGATCAGGCCCTTGAAGGTGGCGGCCGCTTCGGCCAGGGTGGCGTAGTCGGCGCCGTGCACAAAGTCTTGCGTGAGCACACTGCTCTTGACGTTGCCATGGTGGCGGCGGCTGATGCGCAAAATCGGCTTGTCGTTGCGGGTGTCGAATTCGCCGGCCACTTCGGCGGGGGTGCCGGTGGTGTTGAGTTCGCGCAGCTTGGCCTGCAGGGCGATGGCGGACGCTTCAGCGTCGGCCACGGTGTCCAGGTTCAGGTGCACGCCGTCGGCAATGGCGCGCAGCGCTTCGGCATCCATAAAGCCGCTCAGGCGGGCAATGACGGATTGGGCCAGCTGGTGTTTGCGCGCCAGCTCGGCCAGCGTGTCGCCTGTGAGGATGGATTTTTCATCGGGGCCGGTCTGCACGCTGGCATCCTTGAGCGCGATGCGCAGCAAAAAGCCGTCCAGGGCCGCGGTGTCCTTGAGGTACTGCTCTTCCTTGCCGGCCTTGACTTTGTAGAGCGGCGGCTGGGCGATGTAGATGTGGCCGCGCTCGACGAGCTCAGGCATCTGGCGGTAGAAGAAGGTGAGCAGCAGCGTGCGGATGTGGGCGCCGTCAACGTCGGCGTCGGTCATGATGATGATGCGGTGGTAGCGCAGCTTGGCGACGTTGAAGTCGTCGGTGCCGGCCGTGCCGCCGACGCCGCCGGCCTTGCCGATGCCGGTGCCCAGGGCGGTGATCAGCGTGAGAATTTCATTGCTGGTCAGCAGCTTTTCATAGCGGGCTTTTTCGACGTTAAGGATCTTGCCGCGCAGGGGCAGGATGGCCTGGAATTTACGGTCGCGGCCCTGCTTGGCGGAGCCGCCGGCGGAGTCACCCTCGACCAGGTAGATTTCGCAGCCTGCGGGGTCTTTTTCCTGGCAGTCGGCGAGCTTGCCGGGCAGGCCCATGCCGTCAAGCACGCCTTTGCGGCGCGTCATGTCGCGGGCCTTGCGCGCGGCTTCACGGGCGCGGGCGGCTTCGATGATCTTGCCGACAATGATCTTCGCGTCGTTGGGGCGTTCCTGCAGGTAGTCGTGCAGCAAACGGCTCACGATGTCTTCGACCGGGCCGCGCACTTCACTGGAAACGAGTTTGTCCTTGGTCTGGCTGCTGAACTTGGGCTCGGGCACCTTGACGCTAAGCACGCAGCACAGGCCTTCGCGCATGTCGTCACCGGTGACTTCCACCTTGGCTTTTTTGGCCAGCTCGCTGTCGTCGATGTATTTGTTGATGACGCGGGTCATGGCGGCGCGCAGGCCGGTCAGGTGGGTGCCGCCGTCGCGCTGGGGAATGTTGTTGGTGAAACACAGCACCTGTTCGCTGTAGCCGCTGTTCCACTGCATGGCGACTTCAACGCCGATGTTGGTGCCCTGGTCGCTCTGGCGGTCGCCCATGGCGGCAAACACATTGGGGTGCAGGACGGTCTTGCCCTTGTTGATGAACTCGACAAAACCCTTGACGCCGCCGGCGCCGGCGAAGTCGTCTTCCTTGCCGGTGCGCTCGTCTTTCAGGCGAATGCGCACGCCGTTGTTGAGGAAGCTGAGCTCGCGCAGGCGCTTGCTCAAAATCTCATAGTGGAAGTCGTTGTTCTCTTTGAAGATCTCGGTGTCGGGCAGGAAGTGGACTTCGGTGCCGCGCTTGTCGGTGTCGTCCATGACCTTCATGGGTGACACTTCAACGCCGTCGACGGTCTCGACGATGCGGTTCTGCACAAAGCCGCGCGAGAACTCCATGACATGGACCTTGCCGTCGCGGCGAATGGTCAGGCGCAGCATTTTGCTGAGTGCGTTGACGCAGCTCACGCCCACGCCGTGCAGGCCGCCGGAGACCTTGTAGCTGTTCTGGTTGAACTTGCCGCCGGCATGCAGCTCGGTCAGGGCGATTTCGGCGGCCGAGCGTTTGGGCTCGTGCTTGTCGTCCATTTTGATGCCGGTGGGGATGCCGCGGCCGTTGTCGGTGACGCTGACGGAGTTGTCGGTGTGGATGGTGACGACAATGTCGTCGCAATGGCCGGCCAGGGCTTCGTCGATGGAGTTGTCGACCACCTCGAAGACCAGGTGGTGCAGGCCGGTGCCGTCGGAGGTGTCGCCGATGTACATGCCGGGGCGCTTGCGCACGGCTTCCAGGCCTTCCAGGATCTGGATGGAGCCTTCACCATAGGCTTCGGACGCGCCGGCCTGGTTGGTATCGATCTTGGGCTGGAAATTGGAGCTTTCCTCGGTGGCCGCGCCTTCGGACACATGCACCTGTTCGGCTTCGTTCACTTTGTTTTCTTCAGTCATATCCGGCTTCTTTTCCGATCTTTTCACGAGCTATTTCGTGAGCTGTTTCGCGATGTCTTTTCGAATTGCTTCGAATTCTTCAATCTCTTGAATGACCAAACCCGCGTAGGGTCGCGGGTCTGATGGGTGTTGGCGTAAGTCCGGCGCGCTAGATGCGCATGGGCATCACCACGTATTTAAAGGCCGAATCGTCGGGGATGGTCAGCAGCGCGGAGCTGTTGGAGTCGGCCAGTTCGATCTTGACCATGTCCTGGTCCATATTGGCCAGCGCGTCGATCAGGTAGGTGACGTTGAAGCCGATTTCGATGGCGTCGCCGCCGTAGTCGATGTCGAGCTCGTCGACGGCTTCTTCCTGCTCGGCATTGTTGGAGGCCACGCGCAGGGTGCCGGGCTCGATGTTCAGGCGCACGCCCTTGAACTTCTCGCTGGTCAGGATGGCGGTGCGCTGCAGGCTGGCCAGCAGGGGCACGCGGCCCAGGGTGATGATGTTTTTGTGGTTCTTGGGGATCACGCGGTTGTAGTCGGGAAACTTGCCTTCGACCAGCTTGGTGACGAACTCCATGCCTTCAAAGCTGAACTTGGCCTGGTTGCCGGCGAACTGCATCTCGATGGCACCTTCCTTGTCGCTGAGCAGGCGCTGCATTTCAAGCACGGTCTTGCGTGGCAGGATGACTTCCTGCTTGGGCACTTCAACATCGAGCATGGCGGAGGAGAAGGCCAGGCGGTGGCCGTCGGTGGCGACCAGGCTCAGCTGCTTGCCTTCGGCGACGAAGAGGATGCCGTTGAGGTAGTAGCGGATGTCGTGCACGGCCATGGCGAAGGAGACCTGGTTGAGCAGCTCCTTGAGGACCTTTTGCGGCACCGAGAAGCCGGGGCCGAAGTTGGCGGCTTCCTGGACCAGGGGGAAGTCTTCGGCGGGCAGGGTTTGCAGCGTGAAGCGGCTCTTGCCGCCCTTGAGGATCAGCTTGTTCTGCGAGGACTCGAGCGAGACGGTCTGGTCGCTGGGCATGGAACGCAGGATGTCGATGAGCTTGCGGGCGCCCACGGTGGTGGTGAAGTTGCCGGTGTCGCCGTCGAGCTCGGCCGTGGTGCGGATCTGGATTTCAAGATCGCTGGTGGTCAGCTGCACCTGTGCGCCGGTTTTGCGGATCAGCACGTTGGCCAGAATCGGCAAGGTGTGCCTGCGCTCCACGATGCCGGCCACCGACTGCAGTACCGACAAAACTTTATCCTGGGTTGCTTTCAGAACGATCATGAGTTCCTCTGTATTTATCTTTAATTCTTTAATTCAAATTAGTAGTAGTAGATAAGGGTGGCGCCTTTCTGTGGATAGCGCCATTTTCCCCTTTTTGATCAACCACTTGGCGTTTGTTTAACCATGTGCCCAGATGCCTTGGAAGCCTGCTGCCGGATATGAACAACTTTCGATTGTCATCTGCTTCTGTGGATAAACCGCTGGTTGTTCAAAAGTTGTCCCCAAAGTTGTTGCGAAGGCTTTTGGGCCCGGGATTGGGTCCGAAAGCCCCGAAAAAGTGAACGCTAAAGGATTCATTTCCCATATATATAGAGGTGCATTCAGCCTTTTACCCTTTGAGGGTCTGTTCCAGCACGTGCAGCTGCTGGTTGAGCTCTGTCATCTGCTGGCGCTCCGCGGACATCTTGCGCACCGCATGCAGCACCGTGGTGTGGTCGCGGCCCCCAAACAGCTCGCCGATCTCGGGCAGGCTCTTCTGGGTCAGTTCCTTGGCCAGGTACATGGCGATCTGCCGCGGCCGGGCGATGCTGGCGGGCCGCTTCTTGGAATACATGTCAGCGACCTTGATCTTGTAATAGTCGGCGACGGTCTTCTGGATGTTCTCGACGCTGATCTGCCGGTTCTGGATGGACAGCAGGTCGCGCAAGGCCTCCCGGGCCAGCTGGATGGAGATTTCCTTGAGGTTGAAGCGCGAATAGGCCAGGATCTTGCGCAGCGCGCCTTCGAGCTCGCGCACATTGGAGCGCACGTTCTTGGCGACGAAGAAGGCGACTTCTTCAGGCATGGAGGCGCCTTCGGCCTCGGCTTTGCGGATCAGGATGGCCACGCGCATTTCAAGCTCGGGCGGCTCGATGGCGACGGTGAGGCCGGAATCGAAGCGGGAAACCAGGCGCTCGTGGATGTCCGTCAGGCCCTTGGGATAGGTGTCGCTGGTCATCACGATGTGCGACTTCTTGGTCAGCAAGGCCTCGAAAGCGTTAAAAAACTCTTCCTGGGTGCGATCTTTGTTGGCGAAGAATTGGACGTCATCAATCAGCAGCAAATCCAGGGAGTGGTAACGCTCCTTGAATTCATCAAAAGTCTTGCGTTGGTAAGCTTTAACCACATCTGAAACAAACTGTTCAGCGTGGATGTAGAGAACTTTGGCGGCGGGGTTGTCCACCAGCAGCTTGTTGCCGATGGCGTGCATCAAATGGGTTTTGCCCAGGCCGACGCCGCCGTAGATAAAAAGCGGGTTGTAAAGCTGGCCCAGGCTGCTGGAAACATGCAGCGCGGCGGCCCGGCCCATGCGGTTGGCCGTACCTTCAATCAGGGTGTCGAAGGTCAGCGCGCTGTTGAGCCGGTTTTTGAACGGCGCGCCGGCGGCTTCTTCGGGAACGCCCAGGCCGGCGGGCTCGGGGATATTGGAGCCCTCGAAGCTGCGGACCAAATGGTTCGGCTTGGCGGGGGCTTCACGAGGAGCAAGCGCTAACTCAAGTGCTATGGCCTGGCCGGAAATCTTCTCGAGCAGGGCGGAAATACGGCCGGCGTACTGGGCGCGCACCCAGTCGAGTTTGAAGCGGTTGCCCACCAGAACGGTGACTTTGGAGAGGTCGGCCGCGACGTCAACCACCAGGGGACGGATCCAGGTGTTGAACTGCTGCTCGGGTAATTCCTGCGCCAGGTGGTCGACGCAGCTTTGCCACAAGCCCTGGCTCAGGTTTTGGACGGATGCCTCACTCATGGGGTTTTTTTGCCGGGTTGCCGGGCCGGCGGAAGGGGCCGGACGGCGGGTCGCTGCTTGTGGATATTGTTAATTTTGAGCACCGGCAATTGTAGTCTGGACGGGGAGTTATCCACAAAATAATTGCTGCGGGTTTCAACCTATTTCCGGCCCCTGCAGGCGGGGTCTGCAATGGGTTCAGGCGGCGTTCCCGTGGCCGGGCACCCGCTTGCGGGCGCTGTTCAGTCTTTACCCCCAATGACGGGGCTAACTTGTTGCCAGCGTTGGGAAATCTGCGATAATCATGGGTTTCCCTGATTCGCAGCGGGCTTGATGCCTGTTTGCAGACTTGCAGAGTTGGTTGTGTTGTACGGCCACCAAGATCATTCGAATCAAACAAGGAAGCTTGTGCTGACCGGCGAATAGCCGGGCGGCTCACAAGATTAAGGACTCATCATGAAACGCACTTACCAACCTTCCAAAGTCAAACGCGCCCGTACGCACGGCTTCCTGACCCGCATGAAAACCCGGGGCGGCCGCGCAGTGATCGCCGCACGCCGCGCCAAGGGCCGCAAACGCCTGGCTGTCTGAGTCTGTCGTTTTTGCTGGCCATCCGCAGTTTTCTGAACTGAGGCCTGGCGCTCGTGCAGCGGCTTCAAACCCGTACCCAGTTCCAGGCAGTTCTTGCCGGCGCCATTGTTGCAAAGACAACGCACTTCGCATTGCACCGCAATGCATTGGACGCCCGGCCGGTGCAAGCGGAATCGGGCGGCCCTGTCGATACGGCCGTTTCGGCGAAGCCGCTGTTCCCCGTCCAGGACACCTGGCTCGGGGCCATGGTTCCCAAACGCTGGGCCAAACGGGCTGTCACGCGCAACGCCATCAAACGCCAGATCTACACCGTGAGCGCTGATTTTTCGCATCAGTACCCCCAGGCCGCTTATGTGGTCCGCTTGCGGCGTGATTTTTCGCGCAAGGAATTCATCAGCGCCAGCTCCGAGCCGCTCAAGCAGGCTGTGCGCGCAGAAGTCCAGGCCCTGATGCAGGCCGGAGCCAGCGCATCATGAGCCGCGCAGCCTTGGCCGCCATCGGCCGCCTGCCGCAAACGCTGTTGATCGGCCTGGTCAAAGGCTATCGCCTGCTGCTCAGCCCCTGGCTGGGCTCGGCCTGCCGTTTTGAGCCCACCTGCTCCGCTTATTCACTTGAGGCCTTGCAACAGCACGGCGCTGCCGTCGGCAGCTACCTCACGCTGCACCGCCTGGTGCGCTGCCACCCCTGGTGTGAGGGCGGGCACGATCCGGTGCCGGCCGCTTCCGCGCTGCGCCCTTTCTCTCTTTTTTCCCGCCTGGTCACCCCCGTGGCCCCTACCCCTTCTAAAAAGACGCCGTCATGAACGACATCCGCCGCACCATCTTGTGGGTGATATTTGGTTTCTCCATGGTCCTTCTGTGGGACCAGTGGCAGGTTTTTAACGGCCACAAGGCGACCTTCTTCCCGTCGGCCACGCAGTCGGCCAAAGCACCCGCTGCAGCTGCCTCCGCGCCGGTTACCGGCGCCGCGGCTTCTTCGGTGCCGACGGCCCCCAGCGCCAGTGCCGTGCCCGCTGCGCCTGGTGCCGTACCCGCAGGTGCGCCGTCGGTGACGCCGGCAGCCACCAAAGAGCGCGTGGTGGTGAGCACTGACGTGCTGACGCTGACCTTCGACAGCGAAGGCGGCACGCTGGTGCACTCGGCCTTTGCCAAATACATGGACCAGACGCACAAGGACCAGGGCTTTGTGCTGCTGGATGAAAGCGCCAACCGCGTCTACGTGGCGCAGACCGGCCTGATCGGCAGCGGCAGCCTTCCCACGCACAAGACCGTGATGAAGCTCGTCCCGGGTGAACGTTCGCTCAAGGAAGGCCTCAACGAGCTCGAAGTCAAATTCGAATCGCCTGACGTCGGCGGCGTCAAGCTGGTCAAGACCTACACCCTCAAGCGCGGCGCCTATGACATCGCGGTGCGCCATGACATCGTCAACACCGGCACGGCCGCCGTGTCGCCGCAGCTGTACCTGCAGCTGGTGCGCGACGGCAACAAGCCGCCCGGAGAGTCCTCCTTCTATTCCACCTTCACCGGCCCGGCGATTTACACCGACGCCAAGAAATACCAGAAGGTCGAGTTCAAGGACATTGAAAACAACAAGGTCGACGTCGAGAAACAGGCGAGCAACGGCTATGCCGCCATGGTGCAGCACTATTTCGCCTCGGCCTGGATTCTGGGCGACGGCATCAAGCGCGACCTGTTCTTCCGCAAGGTCGACACCAACCTCTACGCCGTCGGCATGATCACGCCGCTGGACATGGTCGCACCCGGCGCGACCAAGACGATTGACTCGAAGTTCTTCGTCGGCCCGCAGGAAGAAAAAACCCTGGAAGCGATTTCCCCCGGCCTGGAGCTGGTCAAGGACTACGGCTGGCTCACCATCCTGGCCAAGCCGCTGTACTGGCTCCTCGACAAGCTGCACGGCTTCATCCACAACTGGGGCTGGTCCATCGTGGCGCTGGTGCTGCTGCTGAAGATCGCGTTCTACTGGCTCAATGCCAAGGCTTATGCCAGCATGGCCAAGATGAAGGCCATCAACCCCAAGATCATGGAAATGCGCGAGCGCCTGAAGGACAAGCCTCAGGAAATGCAGCAGGCCATGATGAAGATCTACCGCGAGGAAAAGGTCAACCCCATGGGCGGCTGCTTCCCCATCATGATCCAGATCCCGGTGTTCATCGCGCTGTACTGGGTGCTGCTGTCCAGCGTCGAGATGCGCAACGCGCCCTGGATCGGCTGGATCCATGACCTCTCGGCGCCGGACCCGTTCTTTATCCTGCCCGTCCTGATGACGCTGACGACCATGCTGCAGACGGCCCTCAACCCCGCGCCGCCGGACCCGATGCAGGCCAAGCTGATGTGGTTCATGCCGCTGATCTTCAGCGTGATGTTCTTCTTCTTCCCGGCCGGCCTGGTGCTGTACTGGATCACCAACAACATCCTGTCTATCGCCCAGCAGTGGATCATCAACACCCGCATGGGCGTGCCGCCACAGTTCAATTTGCCGAAATTCAAATAAGGCAGACGAAAAACAAAAAAATCGGGCCGCTTCGCGGCCCTTTTCTTTGGAAGCTTGCCGGGGCCTTGCCGCAGTCCCTGGCCTGCCCCGCCGGCCGCTTTGCCCTTTAACATCTAGCACCATGCTGGCCCGACACCACGATCCTATTGTCGCCATCGCCACCGCCCCTGGGCGCGGAGCGGTGGGCATTGTGCGTGTGTCGGGAAAGCGCATCGCGCCCGTCATAGAAGCCGTGTGCGGCCGCACGCTGCAGYCGCGCCAGGCGACCTACCTGCCTTTTCGCGACGCGCAGGGCGCAGCGATAGACCAGGGCCTGGCCCTGCACTTCCCCGCGCCTCACTCGTACACCGGCGAAGACGTGCTGGAACTGCAGGCCCATGGCGGGCCTGTGGTGCTGCAATTGCTGCTGGCGCGCTGCCTTGAGGCCGGCGCCGCGCTCGATCCCGTCACCGGCCAGGCGGCCTTGCCAGGGCTGCGCGTGGCGCAGCCCGGGGAATTCACCGAGCGCGCCTTCCTCAACGACAAGATCGATCTGGCCCAGGCCGAGGCTATCGCCGACCTGATCGACGCAAGCACCGAAACCGCGGCCCGCTCGGCCGCGCGGTCGATGTCGGGCGAGTTCTCGCTGGCCGTGAATACGCTCCTCGAGCAGCTGATCCACTTGCGCATGCTGGTCGAGGCCACATTGGACTTCCCCGAAGAGGACATCGACTTCCTGCAAAAGGCCGATGCACAGGGCCAACTCAAGCGGCTGCAAGCCACGCTGGCCGACGTGATGCGGCGCGCCGTGCAGGGAGCGTTGCTGCGCGAGGGCATCAAGGTCGTGATCGCGGGCCAGCCCAACGCGGGCAAGAGCTCGTTGCTCAACGCGCTGGCCGGCGCTGAGCTTGCCATCGTCACGCCGATCGCGGGCACCACGCGCGACAAGGTCTCGCAGCTGATCCAAATCGAAGGTGTGCCGCTGCACGTGGTGGACACCGCAGGCCTTCGCGATGCACTCGACGAGGTGGAAAAAATTGGTGTGGAACGCGCCTGGGCCGAAATCGCCAGCGCCGACGCCGTGCTGTTTCTGCATGACCTGACCCGCCATAACGACGACTATCTCGCCGCCGATGCGCACATCGCGCAGGTGCTGGGCCGTGAACTGCCCCGCAACACACCTGTGATCGATGTCTGGAACAAGTCCGATGCGGCCGCTTCGCAGGTGCTGAGCACAATCACCGGCGGCGTGCAGATCTCCGCCAAGACCGGCGCCGGCTTGCAGGCGCTGCGCGGCCGCTTGCTGGAGGTCGCCGGCTGGCAGGCCGTTCCGGAAGGGGTGTTCATGGCCCGCGAGCGTCATGTGCATGCCCTGAACCAGGTGCAGGAGCAACTGGCAAAAGCCGGCGAACAGCTTCACGCGGCGCAGCCGGCGCTGGACCTGCTTGCCGAGGACCTGCGGCAGGCCCAGTTACACCTCAGTGAAATCACCGGCGCTTTCACGCCCGACGACCTGCTGGGCGAGATTTTTTCGCGATTCTGTATTGGAAAGTAGTAAACGGGCCGCCGGTGGACGATAGGCGGGCCCCGCGCGCGGACCAGCGGTAGCAAACCCCCTGAAAGGGTTAAAAATGGCCTGCTGTCGAGGGGAAATTACAAATCGGACCGCCCCTGTATCAGGTGTAAGTGGGCGTTAAGAGCCCTTGCTGCTGATGTAGTGCGAAGGTATCTTCCGTTGCACTATGAATGCTCCACTCCCCGCCGCCATCCGTTTTGACATCCAGGGCCTGGCCCAGGCCATCCTGCATTGCCACGCCAGCGATGCCTTGCGTTGCCAATTCAACCAGCCGCATTGGGACATTCTGGCCAGCTACCTGCAGCCGTTTGCCTTGAACAGCGGCCAGGTGTTGATGGAACAAGGCGCGCTCGACCGCACGCTGTATTTCGTTGAAAGCGGCACCTTGAGCGTTCACTACGAAGACGAAAAAGCACGCGTGCGCATGGCGCTGGTAGGCGCCGGCTCGGTGCTCGGCGAAGGCGCGTTTTTCTCGCACATGCCGCGCAGCGCCACGGTACATGCATCCACGCCTTGCAAGCTCTGGTGCCTCACGCCCATGCGCTTTCTTGAACTGGCCAATCGCCACAGCCCCATCGCACTGGAGCTGACCATGGCCATGGGTTCGGTGATGGCCAAGCGCCTGTACAACCGGCCCAAGCGCGTCGCGGTGACCTGAGGCTATACGTCGGCGCCACCCTGGCGTCCATAGCAGTCATCGGACAACGTCTGCTGTTGATCGAATGTTTGCATGACAGCCGGCAAACGCGGAATGAGCGTGATTTTTTACCGTGCAGTGGTGGTGGCGATTCGATAAAGTCATCGCTAAATCAACCGCGAAACAACAGTGATCAGTGGTTTGTGGGCATTGCTTACAGACGTAACACACTGCGTTGACGGAAAATTGCCCTATCCATTACAAGAACGCCGATCATGTCTTTTCTAAACTGGTTTTCCAGCGCACCAAGCCCGCTCAAACCTTCTCCAGCGGAGGAGCAGAAACGCGCCGCTGCCGGACGTGACAAATCACCCCTCTCCATTCCGGGACGCTTGCCGGTTGAAGCCGCAATACCCGGCGACGGCGCCAAGCTCAAGCGCCACGCCCGCCGCGAGCAGCTGTATGTCGCGATCCGTGAATCCATGACACGCTCGGGCGTGCTGTCCGCCAGCTATAAATTCAAAGTGCTGTCGCTGGACCAGCGCGGCAATGAGTTTCTCGTGATGATGGACCTCGCCAAGGCCTTCGGCCGGTCCGCTGAGCAGCTCAGTGAGATCGAGACACTGATCATCCAGAACGCCAAAGCGCGTTTCGAAATCACGGTGCCGGCGGTGTACTGGCGTATCGATGAAACAGCGGTTGTGGTCAAGCCCCGGCCGGCTGCGGAAGCCGTCCCAAGCGGTCCAGCCCCTCTCGCCGATGTGGCGGCCAAGCCCGTCAAGCCGCCCACGTCGCGTTACGAACCCATCCAGGCCGACGAAGTGGCCGCGTTCAAGCAGGCCTTGATGGCTGCGTCCGCACAAGGCCCAGCCGCCGGAGCTGAGAACAACGCCAAAGACAAAGACAAAGATAACGTCAGCGTCAAAGAAAAAGACAAGAGCAAAAACAAGGACCTGGAGAAGGAGAAGGGCAAGGACAGCGCGCAGGGCAAAAGCATCAAGAGCGGCCCGCGTTCCTACGCCCTGCTGACCGGTTTCGAAGACACCGAGATGCCGCCGGATTCGCCCTCGTCCCCGGCGCTCAGCAGCACGCAGTACGGCGACCTGATCTAGGCGCCCCGCACAAACGCCGGCACGGCTCAGTGCCCGGCGAAATCCACCAGCGTGAACAAGGGCAGGCCTGCGGCCCGCAGCTTCACCGACCCGCCCAGTTCGGGCAAGTCCACAATCGCCGCGCCCTCGGTCACCGTGGCACCCAGCTTCTCGAGCAGCTTCTTGCCGGCCATCATGGTGCCGCCGGTGGCGATCAGGTCGTCGATCAGCAAGACCCTGTCGCCCTGCTTCACGGCGTCGGTATGCAATTCCACCGTGGCGCTGCCGTATTCCAGCTCATAGGTTTCCTGCACCGTGGTGAAGGGCAGCTTGCCCTTCTTGCGTATCGGCACAAAGCCGACATTGAGCTCATAAGCCACTACCGCGCCCAGGATGAAGCCGCGCGCATCCAGGCCGGCCACCACGTCGGGGCGCAAGGCCGGGTCCATATAGCGGTGCACAAAGGCGTCAATGAGGACGCGAAAGACCTTGGGGTTTTGCAGCAGCGGTGTGATGTCGCGAAACTGCACGCCCGGCGCGGGCCAGTCCGGCACGGTGCGGATGTGGCTGCGAAGGAATTGGCTGACGGGCTGGTTTGGCATGGCACACACTTTCAGGAAAGGTCAGGGTCCCGGCTTGCCGCGAATGCGCACAGCACCGGCAAAATCCCCAGCAACAAGGCGGCGGGCAGCACCAGCAGCACAAGGCCGGCGGCGGCGGCGACGCCGCCCAGCAGCTTCAACAGGGACAACGACACAAAGGCCGCGACGAGTACCAGCGCGGCGAGGGCCAGCAAACCCAGCACCGCCAGGCCGGTGGCCGCCCAGCGCTGCGCCGGCGTTTGCAGGACCTGCTGCAAGCTGCTTCTCACGGAAAGCCCGTCAACCAGCAGCGCCGGCAGGAACACCCAGAGGCAGGGAGCCCAGATGGCGAACCATAAAAAAAGCGCAAAGGGACCCACGAGGTAAGCGGCAGCGGCCAAGGCCAGGATCACGGCCGCCAAGGGAACCGAGACCATAAAAATCCTGCCCACCGCGCTGGCCCAACCCGATGCCAGTTCTGAAAGCGGCACGCCGGGCCGCAGCGCCACGCGCCAGGCCAACAGGTAGACGGAACACAGGAAGAAGGCAAAAACGAACAGGGATAAAAACATGCCCACGACATCACGGGAACCCAGCCAGGCGGTGGCCAGGCTTTCCAGCGATGCCAGGCCGAGCCACAACGCGGGCCGTGCGAACAGCAGCCCCGTGCCCTGTTTGAGCCAGCGGGATGCCGCCTGCCATGCGCGATACCAATCGATGCCCGCCATGACAGCCTGCCTAGCCTTTGAGCAGCTTGTCTTCAGCCATCGCCAGCGCGGCGGACCGCCCCGACAGCACCAGCGTGTCGCCACCCTCCAGCCGTGTTTCGTCATCGGCCTGCTGCGTCTTGCCGTTGCTTCGCCGCAGGCTCACGACGCGCACCTCAAGCATCTGCAGTGCCAATGACGTCAGGGTTTTGCCGGTGGACCGGCTCCCGAGGGGCAAGGTCACGGTGGCAAGGCGCTCCTGCTCAAGCTCGTTGACGGTGTCGTCGTCGGCGCCGCGGAAATAGCCGCGCAGCAGGTTGTAGCGCGCGTCGCGCTGGTCCTGCACGACGCGGATCACGCGGCGCATGGGCACGCCCACCAGCGCGAGCGCATGGCTGGCGAGCATCAGGCTGCCCTCGATGGCTTCGGGCACGACCTCGGTGGCGCCGGCCGCCTGCAGCTTTTCCAGGTCATGGTCGTCCACGGTGCGCACGATGACCGGCACCGTGGGTGCATGGGCGCGCGTGTTGGCCAGCACCTTGAGGGCGCTGGCGGTGTCCAGGTAGGTGATGACCACCGCGCTGGCGCGCGCCAGGCCGGCGGCCATCAGGGCCTGCAGGCGCACGGCGTCGCCGAACACGACCGAGTCGCCCGCGGCGGCGGCCTGCCGCACGCGATCCGGGTCCAGGTCCAGCGCCAKGTACTGGATGCCTTCGCGCTCCAGCATGTGGCCCAGGTTCTGGCCGCAGCGGCCGTAACCGCAGATGATCACATGCTTGTTGGCGTTGATGGACTTGCGCGCGATGGTGGTCATCTGCAGCGATTGCTGCAACCATTCGCTGGAAACCAGCTTCATCACGATGCGGTTGCTGTACATGATGATGAAGGGCGTGGCCAGCATCGACAGCACCATGCTCGCCAAAATGGGGTTCAGCAAGGCCGGCGGCACCAGGCTGTTCTGCTGGGCCAGCGTGAGCAGCACAAAACCGAACTCACCGGCTTGCGCCAGGTAGAGCCCGGTGCGCAGCGAAACACCGGCGGTCGCGCCCAGCGAGCGGGCCAGCGCGGTGACGAGCACCAGCTTGAACACGACAGGCAGCGTCATCAGCAGCAACACCAGCGGCCAGCGCTCCAGCACCAGGCGCCAGTCGAGCAGCATGCCGATGCTGATGAAGAAGAGGCCCAGCAGCACATCGTGGAAAGGCCGGATGTCGGTCTCCACCTGGTGCTTGTATTCGGTTTCCGAGATGAGCATGCCGGCGATGAAGGCGCCCAGCGCCAGGCTGAGGCCGGCGCGCTCGGTCAGCCAGGCCAGCGCCAGCGTGACCAGCAGAAGATTGAGAACGAACAGCTCTTCGCTTTTGCGCCGCGCCACGATGGTGAGCCACCAGCGCATGATGCGCTGCCCGCCCGTCAGCAGCAGCCCCACCAGAACGGCGGCCTTCAGCCCGGCGATGGCCAGCGCCGTCAGGAGCGCGTCGGCAGGGGCCCCCAGGGCCGGGATCAGCACCAGCAGCGGCACCACGGCCAGATCCTGGAACAGCAGCACGCCCATGATGCGCTTGCCGTGCTCGGACTCCAGCTCGAGCCGCTCGGACAGCAGCTTCACGACGATGGCGGTGCTGCTCATGGCGATGGCGCCGGACAGCGCCAGCGCGGTCTGCCAGCCCATGGTCCAGAGGCTGGGCGCCATGCTGGCGAGGAAGAGCGAACCGACCGTGGCCAGCACGATGGTCAGGGCCACCTGCAGCAGCCCCAGTCCGAACACATGGCGCCGCATGGAGCGCAACTTGGGCAGGTTGAACTCCAGGCCGATCACGAACATCAGGAACACCACGCCGAACTCGCCCAGGTGGCGGACGCCGTCGGAGTTTTGCGCCAGCGCCAGCGCGTTGGGGCCGATGATCACGCCCACCGCAAGGTAGCCCAGCATGGGCGGCAGCTTGAGCGAACGGCATGCGACCACCCCCAGCACCGCGGCCAGCAGGTACAGCAGGGTCAGTTCAAGCGCGCTCATGCGTTGATGGTAGCCGAGGAAATTGGGGCGGCACGGGGCTTTGTGCGCCTCGATAGAATGCAGCCATGAACGCAGACCCCGTGAAACTGGATGCCGGGCAGGTGCTGAACCTGGCCCGCAAGACTTTTGAGATAGAAGCCGCCGCTGTCCTGGGTCTCGCGCAGCGCCTGGGCGCCGAGTTCGCCGAGGCTGTGGAACTCATACTCGCCTGCCGGGGCCGCGTGGTGGTCATGGGCATGGGCAAAAGCGGCCACATAGGCCGCAAGATCGCCGCCACGCTGGCGTCCACCGGCACTCCCGCCATGTTTGTGCATCCGGCGGAAGCCAGCCATGGTGACCTGGGCATGATCACCGGCCAGGACGTGGTGCTGGCGATTTCCAACAGCGGCGAGAGCGAGGAGCTCACGGTGATCCTGCCGGTGCTGAGCCGCCAGGGCGTGCCCATGATCGCCATCACCGGCGGCGCCCAGTCCGCGCTCGCGCGCCATGCGCGCGTCACGCTCGACAGCAGCGTCGCGCTGGAAGCCTGCCCCCTCAACCTGGCGCCCACGGCCAGCACCACGGCGCAGCTCGCCATGGGGGATGCACTGGCCGTCGCACTGCTCGACGTGCGCGGTTTCCGCGAAGAAGACTTTGCCCGCTCGCACCCCGGCGGCGCGCTGGGCCGCAAACTGCTCACGCATGTGAGCGACGTGATGCGCAGCGGCGACGCCGTGCCGCAGGTGCGGCCCGACACCAGCTTTAGCGACCTCATGCGCGAGATGAGCGCCAAGGGCCTGGGCGCTTCCGCCGTGGTCGACGGCGAGCGGCGCGTGCTCGGGATTTTTACCGACGGCGACCTGCGCCGCCTGGTCGAAAAAGGCGTGGACCTGCGCAGCAGCAAGGCCGGCGATGTGATGCATCCCGGCCCGCGCACCGTGCGGGCGGATTCGCTGGCCGTGGAAGCCGCCGCCCTGATGGAGCAATACCGCATCACCAGCGTGCTGGTGGTCGACGAGGCCGGCGTGCTGTGCGGCGCGCTCAACTCCAACGACCTCATGCGCGCGAAAGTTATCTGATGGATATGGCCCCCACGCTCGTCACTGCGTGTACTTCGCTGCCCCCCGAGGGGGCCGCTGCGCCTGCGGCCTGGCAAAGCCAGTTGCGCGGCCCTGGCTTGAAGGGACTGGTGCTTGCACCTGGCGCTTTGATATGGTTTTTGATCGGTTGCGCATGATGGTTGTGACGCCCGCCCTGAATTTTGCTCCCGAGCTGCTGCTGCGTGCCCAGGGCGTCAAGGTGGTGTTTTTCGACGTGGACGGTGTGCTCACCGATGGCGGCCTGTATTTCTCCGAATACCCGGAGGGCCATGCCCGGGCCCAGGCCGCTGGCGGCTACCGCGCCTCCGGCGAGATCATCAAGCGCTTCAACACCCTGGACGGCCACGGCCTGAAGTTGCTGCAGCGCGCCGGCATCACCCCGGTGGTGATCACCGGGCGGGACAGCGATGTACTGCGCGCGCGCCTGCAGGCCCTGGGCGTCACGCGTGCGTATTTCGGCACGGAAGACAAACGGCCCGCCGCCGAGGACACCCTGCAGGCCCTGGGCCTGGATTGGTCCGCCGCCGCCGCCATGGGCGATGACTGGCCGGACCTGCCGGTGATGTCCCGCGTGGCGATCAGCTGCGCACCTTCCAACGCGCACGTGGAAGTCCGGGCGCAGGCGCACCATGTCACGCAGGTGCTTGGCGGCCACGGCGCGGCGCGCGAGTTTTGCGACCTGCTGCTGATCGCAAGCGGGCGCTACGCGGAACTCCTCGAGGAATACCGCCAATGACAACCGCAACGCCGGCCCAGGGCGCCAGCCGCGCCGCCGCGCTCCCTCCGGTCAAGAGGGCGTGGCGCGGCCTTCTGCGCGTGTGGGACAGCATGGCCATCTACATGCCGCTGCTGATGATGGGTGCGCTGGCGCTGGGCACCTACTGGCTGGTGCGCAACACGCCCATCTTCAGCGCGCCGGAAGTGGCGCGGGAAGCAAGCCATGACATCGACTATTTCATGCGCAAGTTCACCGTCAAGACCTTTGACGAGAACGGGCAACTCAAGAGCGAAATCTACGGCATCGAGGCGCGGCATTTCCCCGACACCGACATCCTTGAGATCGACCAGGCAAAGATCCGCAGCATCCGCCCCGACGGCCGTATTACCACCGCCACGGCCAACCGCGCCTATTCCAACGGCGACGGTTCGGAAGTGCAGCTGACAGGCAATGCGCGGGTGATTCGGGACGCCAGCACGGACGCGAGCGGCAAGGAAACGCCGCGCATGGAATTCCGCGGCGAGTTCCTCCATGCTTTCCTGAACGACGAGCGCGTGAAATCCCACAAGCCCGTGTTGTTGATCCGCGGGACCGACCAGTTCGTCGGCGACACCTTCGCCTATGACAACCTGGACCAGGTCGCGGACCTCAAGGGCCGGGTCCATGGCATCCTGGTGCCCCGCTCCGCGGCAAGTGCGGCGAGCCTTCCGACATTGACTTTGCCGGCGGCACCCGCGCCGGCAAGCCCCGCCAAACCGGCCACGCCCTAGCGCGGCTTTCATCAACGGCCATCCATGTCCAGACTCGTATTCATCACCGGCGCCTCCAGCGGAATAGGCCAGGCGCTGGCCATGCGCTTTTATTCGGCGGGCTACCGGCTGGCGCTGGCCGCGCGGCGAACAGCCGAGGTGCAGGCCTGGGCCGAGGCCAGCAAGCTCAGCGCGGGTCGTTATCAGATTTACGGTGCAGACGTGGCCGACACCGACAGCATTGTTGCGGCCGGCCTGGCCTGCATCGCGGCGCAAGGTGTGCCTGACGTCGTGATCGCCAACGCCGGCATCAGCATCGGCATGGACACCGCCGTGCGATCAGACGTGGACGTGATGGCCCAAACCTTCGCGACCAACAACGTCGGTGTGGCGGCCACCTTTCATCCCTTCATGGCCGGCATGGTCGCGCGCGGCACCGGCACGCTGGTGGGCATTGGCAGTGTGGCGGGCATACGCGGCCTGCCAGGCCATGGCGCGTATTGCGCCAGCAAGGCGGCGGTCATCGCCTATTGCGAAAGCCTGCGCGGCGAATTGCGCCCCAGCGGCGTGAAGGTGGTGACGATCTGCCCGGGCTATATCGACACGCCGCTGACCCGCGAAAACCGCTATTCCATGCCTTTTCTGATGAAGGTCGAAACCTTCGCCGACAAGGCGTTCGCGACCATTCACGCCGGGCATAGCTACCGCGTGATTCCCTGGCAGATGGGCATGGTGGCAAAGCTGCTGCGTCTGCTGCCCAATGGGCTGTTTGACAAGATCGTGTCCGGACGGGCGCGCAAGCATCGCCAGGGTGAGCACTGAGGGGCGTTCTTTCGGGCCCTGAGCGGGCCGGGAACGCGTTCACAGAGGCCCGGAAAGCAAAAAGGCTTCAAAACCGAAGTCTTGAAGCCTTTTCAGCGCTCTTCAGCCGGGGCTGAAGAGAGGTTTAGCAGGGCTTAGTAGCCGCCGCGTCCACCACCACCACCGCCGCCGCCGGAACGGCCACCGCCGCTACCGCCACCGCCGTAAGGGCTGCGGAAACCGCCGTCGCTGCCGCCGCCGGAGCGGCCACCGCCGCCGTAACCGCCGCCGCCGCCACCACCACCGTAGCCGCCACCACCGCCGCCGCCGAAGCCGCCGCTACGGGGAGGACGTGCTTCCATGGGACGTGCTTCGTTCACGACGACGCTGCGGCCGCCCAGAGGCTGACCGTTCATGCCGTTGATAGCTGCCTGGGCTTCTGCATCGCTGCCCATTTCGACAAAGCCAAAGCCTTTGGAGCGACCGGTGTCGCGTTCCATCATGACTTTCGCGCTGGTGACAGCGCCGAATTGGCCAAAAGATTGTTGCAGGTCTTCGTCACGCACCGAGTAAGGCAGGTTGCCGACGTATAGTTTGTTGCCCATGAAGGGACTCCTCTAAATACACAAAAACAAAAGCGATGGGGTCCCGAAAGCACAACAAATCTTGAAACATACCGCTGTAGCGCGCGAAACTGACCGATCACCTAACTTGTGCGAGTGCTGGCACTCGCACCGGCATATTATGCTTCACTGGATCAAAACACAATCCACTAGCGTTAGTACCTAGGCCCCGCCAAGCCGCATGAACAGGGGTTTTCCGGCCATATGGGGGGGGCGCCAAAGCCGGATTTTTGCGGCAAAGGCCGCGGGCGGCGGTGCAATGCGGCAAGGCCACAGCAAATTCGCCGCGGAAAAAATGAAGCATAAAGACTGCTCCGCCAAGCCCGCCTCGCGGAAAAATGATCGGCGCGCTGGCGTTTAAAAAAATACGCCCCAGCTGATTTTCCAGCTAAGTTAGTGCATACATTGAAAAAATCGATGTAATAAAAACCCATAGCAGTCCGGATTTCCGGGTTTCTGAACTCGGTATGGTTGGCAGCGCCAACGCGAGGTACTTGTCGCTTGCGTAAATGCGGAAGGCAAGCGCAGCGTTGCCGGACTTTGTACCAACCCTGTGGAAATAGTTACACAAAATTGCATCCATGAAACGCGCTTTTCCGGCGATTTATGGGCCACAAGGACCAAGGCGGAGCGCTGAAGCTGGCCCCCAAGCTATCTCAACGGACGTCTTCAGCTTGCCCCGGCGCGCCCTGCTCCGCGCCGCCGGCGTAATGGCGCCAGCGTTTCATCGCCGCGCGCATGGTCAGGACCTGGTTTTCAAACTTGGGGCAGGCTTCGCAGGCCATCAAGTGCAGCTTGAGCGCGACGTGGTCCGGCAGGCTCAGCGCACGGTCCTCGCGCGCGATCAACAGCGCCGCGGCCTCCCGGCAGGTGCGTCGTAACAGGGCGACTTTGGGTTTCATGTCAGGGGGCGCCGGGCGATCAGGTGCTGGGTTTGCCGAACCAGTGGATATTGAGGCACTCCTGCAGGCGCAGGCGGGCCCGGTGCAACTGGACATACAGGTTGGTCGGCGTCAGCGAGAGTTCCTTACAGACTTCCTGCGAAGAAAGCTCCAGCCACTCGCGCATCAGGAACAGCCGGCCCAGCGCCGGCGGCAGGCGCTCCATGCAGGCGTCCAGCACCTGGAAGAACTGTGTTTGCTGCAAGGTCTGGTCGGGGTTGCCCCAGTCATTGGGCGTCTCCGTGAAGTGGCCGTCAGCCTTGAAGGACAAGCGGTCCAACTCGTCCCCCTCCTCGTCGGCCTGCGCATCGGGCACGGCCACCAGCCGGGCGTTGCTGCGGATCAAATCGATGACCTTGTGCTTGAGGATGCCGACCAGCCAGGTCTTGAGCTGCGAGCGGTTGCCAAAGGACTGGGGCTTGGACAGGGCCGCGAGCAGGGTTTCCGACACCGCGTCTTCCGCCCATTCATCATTGCGCAGCTGCAAGCGTGCAAAGCGAAGGAGGTAGAGCCGGTGCTCCACCAGCTGCTCTTCAAAAGTAGGCATGGCCGGAAGTCTAGCGGCAGGCGGCCGCAGCCGCTACCCATTGCTACCAGTTGACCTCGCGGTCGGGCGTCGCGCCGATGCGGTGCACGGAAAGGTCGGCGCCTTCGAACTCTTCTTCCTGGCTCAGTCGCAGGCCCATGGCGGCCTTGAGGGTGCCGTAAACCGCAAAGCCCGCCAGCAGCGCCCAGGCCACACCCATGGCGCTGCCTATGAGCTGCGCGCCAAAGCTCACACCGCCCAGCCCACCCAGTGCCTGGCTGCCGAAAATGCCGGCCGCGATGCCGCCCCACAAGCCGCACAGGCCGTGCAGCGGCCAGACACCGAGAACGTCGTCAATCTTCCATTTGTTTTGCGTCAGCGTGAACATCACGACGAAGACGCCGCCGGCCACGCCGCCCGTCACCAGTGCGCCCAGCGGATGCATCAGGTCGGAGCCCGCGCACACCGCCACCAGCCCGGCCAGCGGGCCGTTGTGCACAAACCCCGGGTCGTTCTTGCCGAAGGCCAGCGCCGCCAGCGTGCCGCCCACCATGGCCATCAGCGAATTGACGGCGACCAGGCCGGAAATCTTGGCTATGGTCTGCGCGCTCATGACGTTGAAGCCGAACCAGCCCACCGTCAGAATCCAGGCGCCCAGCGCCAGGAAAGGGATGTTGGACGGCGGATGGGCCGACACCGCGCCGTCCTTGCGATACCGGTTGCTGCGCGCACCCAGCAAAATCACCGCGGGCAATGCCAGCCAGCCGCCCACCGCGTGGACCACGATGGAGCCTGCGAAGTCATGGAATTCCGCGCCCGTCAGGGATTTGATCCAGGCCTGCACGCCGAAGTGCTGGTTCCAGACAATGCCCTCGAAGAAGGGGTAGACCAGGCCCACGATGACGGCCGTGGCGATCAGCTGCGGGTAAAAACGCGCACGCTCGGCGATGCCGCCCGAAATAATCGCCGGGATCGCGGCGGCAAAGGTCAGCAGGAAAAAGAACTTCACCAGTTCGTAGCCGTTTTTGGCGGCCAGCTGCTCCGCGCCTACGAAAAAATGCGTACCGTAGGCCACGCCGTAGCCCACCATGAAATAGACAACCGTGGACACCGAGAAGTCCACCAGGATCTTGACCAGCGCATTGACCTGGTTCTTTTTGCGAACCGTGCCCAGTTCCAGAAAGGCAAAACCGGCATGCATGGCCAGCACCATGATGCCGCCCAGCAGAATGAACAAGGCGTCCGAGCCCTGTTTTAGTGCTTCCATAAGTCCCTCTTCAGATGAAATTTGGTCTAAATGCGATTTGTTGGTGCGTAATCCCGCGAAATTCCGGATTCGCACCAAATACAAGCAAGAAATGCGCCGCAAACGTGCGGTCGGCGCTGACGTGCACCAATTTCTGCTTTCAGAAAGGGTGGGGGAGCGGCGGCTACAATGCAGACTGTCATTGGGGAGTAGCCAGCCTTTCAATCCTGAAAGGGGCTTGCGTCAACAGACTTGTCCTATAGAACCTGTTCTTGGACATGGCGCAAGCGGTCTTCGGATCACGCGAGACCTTTGACTGCACAGCCTCCGCTTCAGGCCGGGGATGCCGTGCAGTCATGGGTTTCATCCGGCCGGAGTCTTTTTGAATGGAAGCTTTCCTCGTCTCCACGGGTATCGTCGCCCTCGCCGAAATGGGCGACAAGACGCAACTCCTCGCCCTCATCCTCGCTGCCCGCTTCAAGAAGCCCTGGCCCATCGTCGCCGGCATCCTGGTCGCGACCTTGGTCAACCACGCGCTGGCCGGCGCGGCCGGTGCCTGGATCACCACGCTGATCGGGCCGCAAATGCTGCGCTGGATCCTGGGCGTGTCCTTCCTCGCCATGGCGGCCTGGATGCTGGTGCCCGACAAGATCGAGGCAGACGAGGACGGGAAACCGCCGCGCTTCGGCGTGTTCTTCACCACCGTGCTGGTCTTCTTCCTCGCTGAAATGGGCGACAAGACGCAGATCGCCACTGTCATGCTGGCCGCACGCTATGACGCCATCGTCAGCGTGGTCGCGGGCACCACGCTGGGCATGATGCTGGCCAACGCACCGGTGGTCTGGCTGGGCGAGCGCGTGACGCGTCTTGTGCCGCTGCGGGCTGTGCATATCGTGTCAGCGCTGATCTTTGCAGGGCTGGGGCTGGCTGCGCTGCTACTGGCGTAGAACTGGCGCAATCGTTGAGGAGGCTCTTCAAGCCAGCATGGGCCGCGGAACCGGCTTTGCCGGGCCGCAGGCGGGCGGCCCCCACGGGGCGCAGGGAGTTACGCGAAGCGAACGACCGTGGGGGCCACATCCATCGGGGTATACTTCCCCTCAGCGCCGATTTGCTCAGCTTGCGGGCGCTTAAAAAGTACAGCTAAAGACGACCTCCAGCAAACCCGGACTCGCTTTAGCGACGCCGGGTTTTTTGTTTTCTGCAGGTGATTTTTTGACACTGATTGCCACCCCGCTCAGCATGCATTTTGCAGAGGCGCTGCCTCTGCAGAGCGGCGCGTCGATACGCGCCTACGACCTGAGCTATGAAACCTACGGCGAACTCAACGCCGACAAGTCCAATGCCGTGCTGATCTGCCACGCGCTCAATGCCTCCCACCATGTGGCGGGCGTCTACCTCGATGCGCAGGGCCAGCCCATAGAGAAGTCCGAAGGCTGGTGGGACACCATGATCGGCCCCGGCAAGCCGGTGGACACCAACCGCTTTTTCGTGATCGGCGTCAACAACCTGGGCTCCTGCTTCGGCTCCACCGGCCCCATGCAACCCAACCCCGATACGCAAGAGCTCTACGGCGCCGATTTCCCCGTCGTCACGGTGCAGGACTGGGTCAGCGCACAAGCCCGCCTGCTGGACCGCCTGGGCATACGGACCCTGGCCGCCGTGATGGGCGGCAGCCTGGGCGGCATGCAGGCCCTGGCCTGGACGCTGCAATATCCGGACCGCGTGCGCCACGCCGTGGTCGTGGCCAGCGCGCCCAACCTCACGGCCGAGAACATCGCCTTCAACGAAGTGGCCCGGCGCGCCATCGTGACCGATCCGGACTTTCATGGCGGCCACTTCTACAGGCACGGCGTGCTGCCCAAGCGCGGCCTGCGCATCGCCCGCATGATCGGCCACATCACTTACTTGAGCGACGACGTGATGAATGAGAAGTTCGGGCGCCAGTTGCGTGAGCTCACAGCCATTCATGAGACAGGCTACAAGTTCACCACCCAGGAAGTGGAGTTCGAGATCGAAAGCTACCTGCGCTACCAGGGCGACAAATTCGCCGAGTATTTCGATGCCAACACCTATTTGTTGATCACGCGCGCGCTCGATTACTTTGATCCGGCCAAGGCCTTCGGGGGTGATCTCAGCGAAGCACTCAAAGTCGCAACTGCCAAATTCCTTTTGGTGAGCTTCACCACCGACTGGCGCTTTTCCCCAGCGCGCAGCCGTGAAATCGTCAAGGCCCTGCTCGACAACCAGCGCGACGTGAGCTACGCCGAAATCGACGCGCCGCACGGCCACGATGCCTTCCTGCTGGAGGATGAGCGCTACCTCGGTGTCGTGCGTTCCTATTTCCAGAGCAAGGTGGCCGCATGAACCCCGTTGTCGACCTCGATGTGCCGCCTTCGGCCGACCTGCTGTCCATCGCCCGCCTGGTGCCGCACGGCTCCCGCGTGCTCGACCTGGGCTGTGGTACCGGCGAGTTGCTGGACTACCTGATCCGCGAGCGCGGCTGTTCGGGCTACGGCGTCGAAATCAACGACGCCAATGTGCAGGCCTGTGTGGCGCGCGGCGTCAACGTGATACAGCTCAACCTTGAAGAAGGCTTGGCGCTGTTCGGCGACAGCTCGTTCGACGTGGTGCTGCAGATAGACACCCTGCAGCACCTGCACAACGCTGAAACCATGCTGCGTGAAACCGCGCGCGTGGGCCGCGCCGGCATCGTCGTGTTTCCCAACTTCGGCCACTGGCCCAATCGCCTGGCCGTCGCCCGCGGCCGCATGCCGGTGACCAAGGTGCTGCCCTACCAGTGGTACGACACGCCCAATATCCGCGTAGGAACGCTGCAGGATTTTGAAGCACTGGCGCTGCAGAACCAGCTGAAAATTCTCGACGCCTTCGGCTTGCAGGACGGCCGTGAAGTCCGCTTCTGGCCGAATGCCCGGGCCAGCCGGGCGGTGTTCAAGTTCCAGCGAGAGTAGCGCTGGCGTTGCCGTTGCGACGTGTTCAAAAGCTGCCAAAAGCACACTTTCAGCACAATTCGGCGAATTGTCTTGTAACGTTCATCACTTTATGAGATATTTGCTTCATGAGCGATTGGCTGATCCTTACTGCGACGCTGCCGACCACGCCTAGCGGTCTGCGGGTTCGGGTATGGCGTGCGCTCAAGACGACCGGTGCGGGAACGCTTCGAGAGGGGGTCTATGTCCTTCCGGCCACCGCGCCTTCTGCCCTTGCTCTGCGGGAGCTCGCCAAGACGATTGCCGACGCTGGCGCCGATGCCCACCTGCTCGAATTGCGCGCGCGCGATGACGCTCAGGAGCAGGCGTTCCGGGCTTTGTTCGACCGCTCCGAGCACTATGCGGAACTGTTGCAGGCCGTGAAGGATGCCCGCAAGGGCATAGTGGCGGCCAGCGAAACGGAGCTCCACAAGACACTGCGCAGCCTTGAGCAGCAGTTGCAGCAGATCCAGGCAAGCGATTTCTTCCCCGCCAAGGAAGGCGCCCTATGTGTCGATGCGGTTTTGGCTCTGCGACGCGAGATTGAACTTCACCTCTCACCGGACGAGCCCTCGCCGACAAAGGCTGTTGTCCCCTCGCTTTCCATCAAAGACTACCAAGGCCGCACCTGGGCCACCCGCAAGCGCCCGTGGGTGGACCGCCTCGCCACCGCCTGGCTGGTCAGCCGCTTCATCGACAAGTCGCCGAACTTCATCTGGCTGGCGGATCCGAAGAAGTGCCCTAAACAGGCGCTCGGCTACGACTTCGACGGAGCGGCTTTCACGCACGTGGGGGAGCTGGTGACTTTCGAGGTCGTCGCCAGGAGTTTCGGCCTTGACGAGAAGCCTGCCCTGGCGCGGCTCGGGCAGCTCGTGCATTACATCGACGTCGGGGGCGTGCCGCTCGACGAAGCGCCAGGCATCGAAATGATCGTTCGTGGCTTGCAAGCGCAATACGCAGACGACGACCAGCTGCTAGAAGCCGCGTTCGCCTTTTTTGACACCCTGCACGCCGCTTTGAAGGCTGCCAAATGACAACGCATACCCTCGACCAGACCGCCCCCGAACCGATCACCCGGGGACAGGCGTTCTCCTTCTGGCTGAAGCTGGGTTTTATCAGCTTCGGCGGGCCTGCCGGGCAGATCGCCATCATGCATGAGGAGCTTGTGGAGCGCCGGCGCTGGATCTCCGAGAACCGGTTTCTGCACGCGCTCAATTACTGCATGCTGCTGCCCGGCCCGGAGGCGCAGCAGCTTGCGACCTACATCGGGTGGTTGATGCACCGGACGTGGGGCGGCATTGTCGCCGGCGGGCTGTTCGTCCTGCCGTCGCTGTTCATCCTGGTTGCGCTGTCCTGGGTCTACATGGCTTTCGGTCACGTCCCGGCCATCGCGGGCCTGTTCTACGGCATCAAGCCTGCGGTCACCGCACTGGTGGTACATGCCGCGTACCGGGTTGGCTCCCGCGCCCTCAAAAACGGCTGGTTATGGGGCATCGCAGCCGCGGCGTTTGTCTCCATCTTTGCATTCAACATACCCTTCCCGTTGATCGTGCTCGCGGCGGGCACCATCGGCTACTTCGGCGGGAAGTACGCACCCGACAAGTTCAAGACCGGCGGCCACGGCGCTTCCACCAAGCAGTTCGGCCCGGCCCTCATTGATGACCACACGCCCACACCCGCCCATGCGCTCTTCACCTGGAAGCGCGTCAGGCAAGTGCTGGTCGTCTGCCTGGGCCTGTGGGCAGCCGTCATTGCGGCACTTACGGCTGCATATGGGTGGGACGCGGTACTCACGCAAATGGCGTGGTTCTTCACCAAGGCCGCGCTGCTGACCTTTGGCGGCGCTTACGCGGTATTGCCGTACGTCTATCAGGGCGCGGTGGACCACTATCAGTGGCTCACCGCCCCCCAGATGATTGACGGTCTGGCGCTAGGCGAGACCACACCGGGTCCCCTCATCATGGTCGTTGCGTTCGTCGGCTTCGTTGGTGGCTGGACAAAGGCTATTTTCGGTCCGGAATCGCTGTTTCTGGCCGGGGCCGTCGCGGCGACGGTGGTCACGTTCTTCACTTTCCTGCCGTCCTTCTTCTTCATCCTGCTCGGCGGGCCTTTCATCGAGTCCACGCACGGCAACCTGAAATTCACGGCCCCGCTGACTGGCATCACAGCCGCCGTAGTGGGGGTGATCTTGAATCTCGCGGTGTTCTTTGCCTACCACGTGCTCTGGCCCCAAGGTCTCTCCGGCCGTCTCGAGTGGGCTTCAGCCGTCATCGGGGTAGCGGCCGCCGTGGCGCTGTTCCGCTTCAAAGTTGGCGTCATTCCCGTCGTGCTGACCTCCGGCATCATCGGATTGGCGCTGCGACTCGGCAACATTATTTAAGGACCCCTATGGACGCTCTGATCCACGACCTCCCCTTCGACCCTGCCGGCGTGAAAGGTCTTTCGGAAAGGCTGCTGCGCAGCCACCACCAGAACAACTACACCGGTGCCGTCAAGCGACTGAATGCCATCCGTGGCCGGCTCCGGGAGATGCCTTTTGCGACTGCGGCCGGCTTCGACCTGAACGGGCTCAAGCGCGAGGAACTCATCGCCACAAACTCCATGCTGCTTCACGAACTGTACTTCGACTGCCTCGGCGCCACCGGCGAACCGATGACACCCGCGGCGGTGCTCGCGCTGCAATCGAATTTCGGCAGCGTTGAACGATGGCGCGAGGAGTTCGTCGCGATGGGCAAAGCCCTGGCCGGTGGCTCCGGCTGGGTGCTGCTGGTATTCCAGCCGCGCGAAGGAACCCTTGTGAACCAGTGGGCCGCAGACCACACGCACGCGGTGGCGGGTGGTATCCCCATCCTGGCACTCGACATGTACGAGCACGCCTACCACCTGGATTTCGGCGCGGCCGCCGGGCAGTATGTGGACGCCTTTATGGAGAACATCAACTGGACGCGCGTGTACGAGCGCTACCAGGCCGCAGTGGAGGCTTCAAGCGAACCGTTCGCAGCCACCGCGGACGATCTCGCCGGCGCTCACGTTCTGGACGTCCGCCGCGCAGGGGTCTTCGATCAGGCAGACGCCCTCATCCCCGGTGCGCAGTGGCGAGACCCGGCCCAAGTGAGCGCTTGGTCAGCACAGTTGCCCAAGGACAAGCCGGTGATGGTCTACTGCGTATACGGACACGAAGTCGGGCGCTCCACAGCCATGCGACTGCGCGCGGCAGGAGTCGATGCCAGGTTCCTGAGTGGCGGTATTGACGGCTGGAAAGCGGCAGGCCGGCCGCTCGCGGCAAAGCAAACCTGAGGAGTGATTGCCAGCGGAAATGCGCGTTGCCGGTTGCACGCGTGAGCGTTCAAGGAGCTGATCATGCCCAGGCCTTCCGTCGCATTGCTATATCCCGGCGATCGCGCCATGCGGGACCGTGCGGATCCAGCTGAAAGCCGCTTTGCCGCTTTGTTCGAGGCGTTTGCAAGCGCTGGAGTGACCGCCGTCCCGGCTGTGTACAACGACGCCTTCGCCGGGGAAGTGGAGGCGCAGTTGCGCGACTGTCGCCTTGTGCTGACTTGGTGCAACCCTATCGAAGGAGGACGAAGGCGGGATGTCCTGGATGCGATGCTGCGACGGGTTGCCGATTCGGGGGTGGTGGTCAGCGCACACCCGGAGACCATCCTGAAGCTGGGAACCAAGGACGTCTTGTTCCATACGCGCGATCTTCCGTTCGGCAGTGACATTTACCGAATGGAAAGCCTTAAGCAACTCGAGGAGGAATTGCCGGAACGATTGCACCAGGGCCCTCGGGTGCTCAAGCAGTACCGGGGGCATAGCGGCATCGGTGTTTGGCGCGTGGAACTGGTTGGCCCCATTGCCGCACCCGCGTGCCTGCGCGTGCGCCACGCCCAGCGTGGCAGCGACGAGGAGTTGATGGAACTTCCGGCGCTTTTGGCCAGAATGGCTCCGTACTTCGAGCCCGCGAATGGTGGACACATGATCGACCAGGCATGGCAACCGCGTTTGGTGGAAGGCATGGTTCGGGCCTATCTGGTGGAGGACCGAGTCGAGGGGTTCGGGCACCAGTCGGTGAACGCGCTCTATCCCGCAACAGCTGAAGCGCCGGCCCCTGCACCCGGCCCCAGGCTGTACCACGCTGCGGACGCACCGCAATTCCAGTTCTTGAAGGAACGTCTTGAGGCTGAATGGGTCGAATTGCTGCGTGCACGCGTCGGCCTTTCGCGCGAGCAACTTCCTTTCCTCTGGGACTGCGACTTTATGTTCGGTGAGCCTCTGGTCGACGCCTCTGAGCACTATGTGCTTTGCGAGATTAACGTCAGCAGCGTAGCGCCGTTCCCGGACTCCGCAATCCAGCCACTGGTTTTGGCCGTGCAAAGTCGTTTAGAGCAGATTTGATCGCATGTCGGCGGCCTGTCTGCCTGGCTTGAACGCCATGCTGGCCGCGGGTACGCCGCGCGCCGGGCGCGGTATGCTCAAGCCTTCGTGATGGAACCTTCAGCCGCCCACGCACCCCGGTCATCAATTCCGTTCCTGGAACGCCTGTTCGGCGACTGGGTGCGCGAAGTGTCGCCCGCCACCGTGCGGGCCGACGCCATGGCGGGCTTGTTGGGCGCGGTGCTCGTGCTGCCGCAAGGCATTGCCTTCGCGACGCTGGCCGGTCTGCCGCCGGCCTATGGCCTGTACACCGCCGTCATTCCCTGCATCATCGCCGCGCTGTTCGGCTCCAGCCGGCATGTCATGTCGGGCCCGACCAACGCCAACTCGCTGGCCCTGTTCGCCATGCTCTCGCCGCTGGCCGTGGCTTTCAGCCCGCTGTACATCCAGCTCGCGCTGGCCATCACCGTGATGGTGGGTGTCATGCAGTGGCTGATTGGCGCGTTGCGCCTGGGCGTGCTGGCCAATTTCATCTCGCCGGCGGTGCTCTTCGGTTTTACTTCGGGTGCCGCGCTGCTGATCGCCGTGCATGCGCTGCCCGACTTGCTGGGCTTGGCAGCCGCCCCCGAGCACAGTGCGGCATCTGTGCTCGCGTATGTGCTCACACAACTTGGCGCGGCCCAGCCGCAGGCACTGGGTGTCGCGGCCATCACGCTGGCCGTGGCGTTGCTGTTGCGCCGCTGGCGCCGCAACTGGCCCTACATGCTGATCGGACTGGTAGTCGCAACTGTCCTGGCCTGGGCATGGGGCCGCTGGCTACATCCCGATGCCACACCCTCGGCCTCGCTGCGCACAGTGGGCCAGATCCCCGTGCCCTGGCCGCGTTTTGAAGTGCCCCGCATCAGCTGGGCGCAGGCGGCAGACCTGGTCGGCCTGGCCTTCGCGCTGACCATCGTCGCGCTGGGCCAGGCGATTTCGATTGCCAAGACGGTGGCGCTGCGCTCGGGCCAGCGCATAGACGCGAACCGCGAGTTCCGCGGCCAGGGCCTGTCCAACATCGTCGGCGGTTTTTTCTCGAGCTATGTCTCCTGCGGTTCCATGAACCGCTCCATGCCCAACCTGGAGGCCGGCGCGCGCACGCCGCTGGCATCGGTGTTCTCCGCCGTGCTGCTGGTGGCGCTGGTGGCTCTCAGCGCGCCGCTGCTGGCGCAGATTCCCATGGCCGCGTTGGCGGCGTTGCTGGTGCTGGTGGCCTTCACGCTGCTCGACGCCGCGCGCTGGCGCCAGCTGTTCACCCTGAGCCGCAGCGATTTCAGCGTGGCCCTGGCCACCATGGCGGCCACCGTCACCATACGGCTGGAAATCGCCATCCTGCTGGGCATGATTTTGTCGCTGATGTCCTTTCTCTACCGCACCTCAAAGCCCGCGATGCGCACCATGGGCTTTGACAGCCGCGGCCTGGACCGCCAGTTCGTGGTGATAGACAACTCGCCCGATGCGGGGCTGGAAACCAAAAAATCGTCGGGCCCTGACGGGCCCGACGAGGGGCCGCGCCAGGCGCTGCCGGAGTGCCCGCAGCTCAAGCTGCTGCGCATGGAGGGCGAGGTCTACTTCGGCGCGACCCAGCATGTGGCCGACATCCTGCACGCGCTGCGCACCCAGCCGCAGCCGCAAAAACACCTGCTGGTCATGGGCAAGAGCATGAACTTCATCGACCTGGCCGGTGCCGAGCTCTGGGAGGCCGAACTCGCCGCGCGCCGTGCCATGGGCGGCGACCTGTACTTCCACAGGCCGCGGCCTGAGGTCATACGCATGTGGCGCAAAACCGGGTTCACAAGTGTCCTCGGGACCGAACACCAGTTCCCCGACAAGTTCACCGCGATCGCCACCATCTTCAACAAGCTGGACCCGGACATTTGCCGACGCTGCACGGCGCGCATATTCTGGGAATGCAAAACCGCGCCCGGACCCGACACCGCCGACACTCCCGCCGCCTGAGACCATGCCCCAATTCGCCGCCAACCTCAGCTGGATGTACACCGAGCTCCCCATGGCTGAACGCTTTGCCGCGGCCGCGCGCGACGGCTTCACGGCCGTGGAGATCCTCTCGCCCTACGTCTGGGCGCCACAGGAGCTCAAAGCCATCCTGCAGCAGCATGGCCAGCAGCTGGTGCTGTTCAACGCGCCACCGGGCGGCACGAACCCGGCCGGTATCGAAAAAGCCTGGGCCTCCTCGCAAAAAGGCACGGCCTGCCTGCCCGGCCGTGAGGCCGAGTTCCGCGCCGGCATCGCAATCGCGCTGGATTACGCGCAGGCCCTGGCCTGCCCGCGCATCCATGTGATGGCCGGTGTGCTGCCCACCGGCATGGAGCGTGAGGCGGTGCAGCCCACCTATGTGAACAACCTGCGCGAGGCGGCCGCGCTGGCCGCCAGGGTGGGCGTGGACCTGCTGATAGAGCCCATCAACACCCGCGACATCCCGCGCTTCTTTTTGAACCGGCAGGACCATGCGCACGAAATCATCCGTGAAGTGGGCGCGGCCAACGTCAAGGTGCAGATGGACCTCTACCACTGCCAGATCGTCGAAGGCGACCTGGCCATGAAGCTGCGCAAATACCTGCCCACCGGCCATGTCGGCCACCTGCAGATCGCCGGTGCGCCGGGCCGCAACGAGCCCGATGTCGGCGAAATCAATTATCCCTACCTGCTGGCGCTGCTCGATGAGCTCGGCTATGACGGCTGGGTGGGCTGCGAATACAAACCGCTGCGCGGCGCTCAGCCCAACGCCACAAGCGACGGGCTGGGCTGGCTGAAAAAATTTCGCGAACGCGCCTGAGCGGGTTCGAAGCCCATTCAGCACCAGCTTAGCGCGCGCAGCGAAACGTCAAATTGATGCGCTGCCTGCCCAGGCGAGGGTGCTCACCCTCAGGGAGAGGCGCCACACCGTGATAGGCCAGCCGCGATGGGCCGCCCCACACCGCCACGTCGCCATGAAGCAGCCGGTAGCGCATGGGCTTGTCGCTGCGTTTCAAGCCGCCGAACAAAAACACGGCCGGCAGGCCCAGCGACACCGACACAATCGGCGCATCCAGGTGGCCTTCGTCCTTGTCCTGGTGCAGCGACAGCCGTGCGCCGGGTTCATAGCGGTTGATCAGGCAGGCGTCCGGCCGGAAGTTGCTAAAGCCCACTTCCGCGGCGGCCCTTAAAGCGAGCTCGGAAAAACAATCCGGCATCGGCGGCCAGGGCTTGCCCGAGAGCGGGTCCTTGGCGTCATAGCGGTAGCCGCTGCGGTCCGACACCCAGCCCAGCTCCCCGCAGTTGCTCATCGCGACCGACATGGTGTAGCCGCCCGGCGTAACCAGGTGGCGCAGCGGCGCTGCCGCGGTGACTTCTTGCACGGCCTGCAGCAAGGCTTCATCGACCTCCAGAGCAAAGCCGCGCAGCAGCGCCGCGCCCGGTGCGATGGCCTCGGGCGCGGCATAGGGCGCGGGTGCATCGTCAAAAAGCCCCAGGGTCACACCATCTCCTTGATCGTTTTGCGGCGAGAGCGGTAATCACTCGGCGTCATGAAAAATAATCCCCAGCGTATGCCGGCACCCGCTGCGCACCGTGCTCACGCCGTGCCGCATGTTGACGCGGTAAAAACCACGACTGCCTTGCACCGGCCGGTGGTGCACGGCAAACACCACGGCATCGCCCTGCCTCAAGGGCACCACCTCCGGCCGCGACTGCATGCGTGGGCGCTGTTCGGTCAGCACAAACTCGCCGCCGCTGAAGTCTGCGCCCGGACGCGACAGCAGCACCGCGACCTGGACAGGGAACACATGTTCGCCATACAGGTCCTGATGCAGGCAGTTGTAATCACCGGGTCCGTATTGCAAGAGCAGCGGCGTGGGCCGCTGCTGGCCGGCCTGGTGGCAGCGCGTGAGGAAATCGACATGGTCGGGTGGATAGCGCACATCTATGCCCATGGCTTCGTTCCAGGCGTTGGCCACGCCGACCAGGCGCGGATACAGCGTGGCGCGCAGCCGCGCGACGATGTCCGGCAGCGGGTAGCTGAAGTACTGGTATTCGCCTTGGCCGAAGCCGTGGCGCTGCATCAGCACGCGGCTGCGGAAATGGCGCGTGTCGGCATACAGGCCGGCCACGGCTTCGCATTCGTGCGCGCTCAGCAATTGCGGCAGCACGGCGCTGCCATGGCGGTTCAGGGTGGCCGTGGTGTCGCTCCAATCATCTGCGCTTGTGGCGTCGGGCAACAGGGTCGGTGCTTCGGTGACAAGAGGCATATGGCGGATCGTGAGGCGATGGAAGAGCCATCAATACCCCCAGGATAAATCCGCCGGCTCGCTAGCGCTCGCCGGATTCGGACATTCCATTCAGCCTCTGTCAGGCCGCCAGCTCGGTCAAGATAGGGCAGTCAGGCCGGCTGTTGCCCTGGCAGCAATGCGCCAGATGGCCCAGGGTCTGCTTCATGGCCTCCATCTCGGCGATGCGGCGTTCAAGGTCGGCCACATGGGCCAGTGCGATGCGTTTGACGTCCGCGCTGGCGCGGCGCTTGTTCTGCCACAGCTTGAGCAGCTCGGTGATTTCGGCCATGCTGAAGCCCAGCGCGCGGGCACGCCGTATGAAGCGCAGGGTGTGCACTTCTTTTTCGCCGTACTGGCGGTAGCCCGCATCCGTGCGGTGCACCGTGGGCAGCAGGCCCAACGACTCGTAGTGGCGAACCATCTTGGCCGACACGCCGGATTGCGCGGCGGCCTGCCCGATGTTGAGCGGGCCGATGGTATTCATGGTCTCAGTCATGGGTGCTTCCTTTCCAGCGGCGCAGCAGCAAGGCATTCATCACCACGCTGGCGCTGCTCAGCGCCATCGCGGCGCCGGCGATCACCGGGCTCAGCAGGCCCAGCGCGGCCAGCGGGATGCCGACCACGTTGTAGACAAAGGCCCAGAACAGGTTCTGGCGAATCTTGGCGTAGGTGCGGCGCGAAATGTCGACAGCGCCGGCCACCAGGGACGGGTCGCCGCGCATCAGCGTGATGCCGGCCGCGTGCATGGCCACATCGGTGCCCGTCGACATCGCGATCCCCACATCGGCCGCGGCCAGCGCCGGCGCATCGTTGATGCCATCACCCACCATGGCCACGCGACCCTTCTGTGCCTGCGCGCCGGCCTTGAGCTGCCCGATGATGGCCGCCTTGTCTTCCGGCAGCACCTGGCTGTGCACAAGGTCTATGCCCAGCTGCCGCGCCACGGCGTCGGCGCTGCCGCGGTTGTCGCCTGTCACCAGGGCGGTCTGTATGCCCAGCGCATGCAGGCGGGCCATGGCCGGCGCCGCGCTGGTTTTGAGCATGTCGCCGAAGGCCAGCAACCCTAGCAGTTGAGGGGTGGCGGAGACATCGGCCAGCCAGGACACGGTGCGGCCCTGGGCTTCGAGCTCCGTCGCGCGGGCCTTCAGCGCGGCAAAGGAATCCAGGTCCAGACCCAGCTCCTGCATAAAGCGCGGGCTGCCGAGTCGCAGCTCGCGGCCCGCCACCACGGCGGCCATACCTCGCCCGGCGACGGCGCGCAGCTGTGCGGCCGCGGGAATTCCGAGCTGCTGCTCTGTCGCGCGCCGCATCACCGCGCGGGCCAGCGGGTGTTCGCTGCCCGACTGGATGGCGGCGGCCCAGGCCAGCAGTTCATCCTCTGCAATGCCCTGCGACTGCTGCGCCACGAGTTCGGGTTTGCCTTCGGTCAGGGTGCCGGTTTTGTCAAAAACCACGACCTTGAGGCTGTGCGCCACCTCCAGCGCCTCGGCGTCCTTGATCAGGATGCCCGCCCGGGCCGCGGCCCCCGTGCCCACCATGATGGCGGTGGGCGTGGCCAGGCCCAGCGCGCAGGGGCAGGCAATCACCAGCACGGCGACGGCGTTCAGGATGGCGGCTTCCCAATTCTGTGTTGCCAAGCCCCAGCCCAGCAGCGTCAGTACGGCAATGCCTATGACCACCGGCACGAAGACGGCGCTGACCTGGTCGACCAGCCGCTGGATAGGCGCTTTTTGGGCCTGGGCCGACTCCACCATGCGCACAATGCGCGCCAGCGTGGACTCCGCGCCTATGGCCGTGGTGCGCACCACGATCAGGCCTTCGCCATTGACCGCGCCGCCGGTCACGCGCTCGCCCGCGTGTTTGGCCACGGGCAGGCTTTCGCCGGTGATCAGGGATTCGTCGATCTGGGTCGCGCCTTCGACGATTTCGCCGTCCACCGCGATGCGTTCGCCGGGCCGCACCACCACCAGGTCGCCGAGCTGGATGTCTTGCAGGGCCACGTCCTCGTCTTTGCCGCCCTGGCGGCGGCGCGCGGTATCGGGCCGCAGCGCCTGCAGCGCGCGAATGGCGGCCGTCGTCTGGTACTTGGCGCGCGCCTCCATCCATTTGCCCAAAAGCACCAGTGTGATGACGATGGCCGAGGCCTCGAAATACAGATGGGCCATGCCGTGGCCGCCATGCCGCCACAGCTGGTAAACGCTGAGGCCGTAAGCCGCCGAGGTGCCCAGGGCCACCAGCAGGTCCATATTGCCGGTGCCGGCACGCAAGGCCTTCCAGCCCGCGCGGTAAAAACGCGCGCCCAGCCAGAACTGCACCGGCGTGGCGAGCAGCCACTGCAGCCAGCCGTCGAGCATCCACTCCYGGCCGAACAGCGCACCCACCATGGGCAGGGCCAGCGGCGCCGACAGAATTCCGGCCAGCGCGACAGGCCACCAGGCGGCGGTGGGTTTGTTGGCGGGGCTTTCGCCGGCCGCCGGGATGTCGCGCGCCTGATAGCCGGCCTTGGCCACCGCCTCGATCAGCGCGGGCAGCATGGCAGCGCTGCCGGCCACGCTGACTTCTGCGGTTTCGGTCGCGAGGTTGACGCTGGCCGAGAGCACGCCCGGCACCTGCTGGAGCGCTTTTTCCACGCGTGAGACGCAGGAGGCGCAAGTCATGCCCTCTATCCTGAACCTCAAGGTTTGTTCGGCCACGCTGTAGCCGGCTTTCGCGACGGCGGCCTTCAAGGTGTCCATGCCGACGTCGCCGCGCGCCTTGACGCTGGCCTGCTCGGTCGCGAAGTTGACGCTGACGTCCCGCACGCCGGGCACGCTCGCCAGCGAGCGCTCCACGCGCGCCACGCAGGACGCGCAACTCATGCCCTGGACGGGAAACTGCCATTCGGCCAGCGCTGCCGCGGCGGGCGGGATTTTCAGGGAGGAAGTGGTGTTCATGGGAGGCAGTCTGAACCTTACCATCATGGGAGGGTCAAGCCCCGGGGACAATAGCCACAGCCGCGGGGAGGGTTTGGCCGGCCTGGCTGGACTTTGCCCCCATGGGAAGGTTSAGACTTCTCCCAACCCTTTTAATAACGCCCAAGAGGTTCTATGGAATTCACGATCCCCGCCATGAGCTGCGGCCACTGCGCCAATGCCATCACCAAGGCTGTCAAGGCACTGGACCCGGCCGCGCAGGTCAATGTGGACCTGGCATCCAAAAAAGTGGTGGTCCAGACCCCCCGGGACCGGCAGGCCGTGGCCGCGGCGCTCACGCAGGCGGGTTATCCCGCACAGTAGGGCAGCGCCGCGCGGCGGCAAGGTGTTTGGGCGTCGATAGAATGGCCCTTTCTCCACCCTTCAAGCCGCCTAGTGTCCGACCGATTCGCCGTCCTCCCGCAATACCTGTTTCCCAAACAGGCGCTGACTTCCTTTGCCGGTTTTGTCGCTTCGCGCGAGCGCGGCTGGGTCACCACGGAAATTATTCGCCGCTTTGTCGCGAAGTACCAGGTCAACATGGGCGAGGCGCTGAATCCGGACATCGCCAGCTACCTCACTTTTAACGACTTCTTTACGCGCGCGCTCCGCCCCGATGCGCGGCCGCTCGCTGCCAGCGACCTGGTGTCGCCCGTGGACGGCGCCATCAGCCAGTTCGGCGGCATCGAAAAAGACCAGATCTTTCAGGCCAAGGGCCACAGCTATTCCACCACCGCGCTGGTGGGGGGCGATGCGGCGCTGGCCGCCCACTACCAGGACGGCCACTTTGCCACGCTCTACCTGAGCCCCCGGGACTACCACCGCATCCACATGCCCTGTGACGGCCGGCTAACGCGCATGATCTATGTGCCCGGCGAGCTGTTTTCGGTCAACCCTGTCACTGCGCGCGGTGTGCCCGGGCTGTTCGCGCGCAACGAGCGTGTGGTCTGCGTCTTTGAGTCGGCGCGCGGGCCTTTTGTGCTGGTGCTGGTCGGCGCGACCATCGTCGGCAGCATGGCCACGGTGTGGCACGGTGTGGTCAACCCGCCGCGCGGCAAGGTCGTGCGGCAATGGGACTACCCCGATGAGCCGACCTCCGCGATACGCCTCAAGCAAGGCGAGGAAATGGGGCGATTCCTGCTCGGCTCGACCGTCGTCATGCTGTTTCCCAAAGGGCCGATGCGCTTCAACCCCGAGTGGGCGCCCGGCCGCGAGATACGGCTGGGCGAAGCCATGGCTTCCTACGGCTGATCCGGGGGCGTAAAGCCCAGGCGGCCTAAAAACGCCATGGCCGCGGCGGGCGCCCTTTCCTTGGCGCCGTTGATGAAATACACAAACACGTCGCGCGGCTTGCCCTGCGGCGGCGCGTCTTCCAGCGTCGGCAAGTCGGCGGGCGCCCCGCCCGTCGCCCATTGGCGCGCACGCTCGGCCCAGGCGTCGAGTGCGCCGTCCTCGTAGCCGGTTTCCAGGTCCGCCTCGCTCATCATGAGGCGGGCATAGGCAAAATCTCCCGTGAGGTCGGCGAAAGACGGGAATTTGTCAGCGTCGGTAAATACCGTGGCGACCCTGTAACGGCGCGCCAGCGCCAGGTAATCGGGCGACATAAAGCTTTCATGGCGAACGTCGACCACATGGCGCAGCGCACGGCCGTCCACCTGTTTCGGCAGCAGCGCGAGAAAAGCCTCGAAATCCTGCGGCTCGAACACCTTGCCGGGCATGAACTGCCAGACGATGGGGCCCAGCTTGTGGCCCAGTTCGCTGATGCCGCTTTCCGTGAAGCGCTGGATGGATTCGCCCGCCTCGGCCAGCACGCGGCGGTTGGTCGCGTAACGGGAGGCCTTGAGGGAAAACACGAAGTTGTCCGGCGTCTCGTCGTGCCACTTCCTGAAGCTGGCCGGCTTGAGCGTGCCGTAGTAGGTGCCGTTGACCTCGATGGCGCTCAGCTGGCGGCTTGCGTATTCGAGTTCCCGGCTGTGCGGCAGGCCGGGCGGGAAAAAATTGCCGCGCCAGGGCTCAAAGGTCCAGCCGCCCACGCCCGCGCGTATGCGGGAATCGGTCGCCGCGGAAGGCGTGGCGGCGGAGAGTGGCGCTTGTGCGCGGCTTGCTTGTGTCATGGCGGCTCCGTGGCGTGCTGGCCTGTTTTCTCGTCCGAATAGGGGACAAATAAGCGGGAGAAAGAAATAGAGGAGATATCTTTGCCCTCACCGGCCGCGGCCGCTGTAGGCTGAATTCTCCAATCCCGGGTCTTCCCGCAGCCGGTGGCGCGGTCTGCGCCGGAAGCGTACAGTAGCAGGTGCTGCAGCAAAACGCTGCCCTAAAAAGCCGATATTTTTCTCCCGGAGCCTTTCCCATGAACGCCCCACTGCACCGCGAAATCCCCGCCAGCATCCTCAATGCCGCCCAGGCCCTGTCCCAGGTCACGGCCCAGTGGGACGGCGACATCGTCAAACAGATCACCGACTACATCTCCATCCCCGCCAAGTCCCCCACTTTCGACAGCGACTGGGCGCAGCACGGCTACATCGACACCGTCATGCGCAATGCGGCGGCCTGGGTCGAAGCGCAGAAGGTGGAAGGCCTCAAGCTGGAGATCGTGCGCCTTGAAGGCCGCACCCCGGTGCTGTTTTTTGAAATCCCCGCCACGCGCCCTGATTCAACGCAAACCGTCCTGATGTACGGCCACCTCGATAAACAGCCCGAGTTCACCGGCTGGCGCAACGACCTGAGCCCCTGGACGGCCAAGTACGAAGACGGCAAGCTCTACGGCCGCGGCGCCGCCGATGACGGCTACGCCGTCTACGCGAGCATCGCCGCGGTGCAGGCGCTGAAAAGCCAGAACGTGCCGCACCCGCGCATCGTCGGCCTGGTCGAAACCTGCGAGGAAAGCGGCTCCTATGATTTGCTGCCTTATGTCGATGCGCTGCGCGAGCGCCTGGGCGAAGTCGCGCTGGTGGTGTGCCTGGATTCCGGCGCCGGCAACTACGACCAGCTGTGGCTGACCACCAGCCTGCGCGGCAACGCGGCGGGCGTGCTCAAGGTGGAAGTCCTCACCGAAGGCGTGCACTCCGGCGACGCCAGCGGCCTGGTGCCCTCGAGCTTTCGCATCATGCGCCAGGTGCTGGACCGCCTTGAAGACAGCAAGACCGGGCGCCTGCTGCCGCAGAGCTTTCACTGCGAAATCCCGGCCGACCGCCTGGCCCAGGCGCAGGCCACCGCCAAAATCCTCGGCGATGAAATCTACAAGCGCTTCCCGTGGGCGCACTATGACTGCGAAGGCTCCAGCAGCTTCGCATTACCGACCACCACCGATCCGGTCGAAGCGCTGCTCAACCGCACCTGGCGTCCCACGCTGAGCGTGACGGGCGCCGAGGGCTTCCCGGCGCTCAAGGACGCGGGCAATGTGCTGCGCCCTTACACCGCCTTCAAGCTGTCGCTGCGTTTCCCGCCGCTGATCGATGCCGGTGCGGCGGTGCAGGAGCTCAAAACTCTGTTGGAAGACAACGCGCCCTACCAGGCCAAGGTCACCTTCGAGAGCAACGGCGGCGCCACCGGCTGGAACGCACCCGGCACCGTGCCCTGGTTTGAGAACGCGCTCAACGATGCGTCCCAAAGCTTTTTCGGCGCGCCCTGCGGCACCATAGGCCAGGGCGGCACCATTCCGCTGATGAACATGCTGAGCAAGGGTTTTCCCAAGGCGCAGATGATGGTCTGCGGCGTGCTGGGCCCCAAGAGCAATGCCCACGGCCCCAACGAATTCCTGAACGTGCCCTATGCGAAGAAGCTGACCGCCGCGGTCGCGCACGTGATGGCGCGGGTTCCCGGTTGACTCGGGTGGGCCGCCCTTCCCTTTCGCATCGCGACGGCCGGGCGCGCTTGCCCCAGGCCAGGCTTTAGCCGCCGCATGCAATCAACGGTCCTGGCACCCTTCACCGCCCGCGACGGCGAGAACCTGGCCCTGTACGAATGGCCGCTCGATGCCTGGGCCGAAGAAATGGGGCAGTATGCGCCGCCGCCGCGCGCGGTCGTGCTGCTGGTGCATGGCCTGGGCGAGCACGCCATGCGCTATGAGCACGTAGCGGCCCAGCTGATGGAGTGGGGTTTTGCGGTGCGCGCCTACGACCAGCGCGGCCACGGCGAGTCCGGCGGTGCGCGTGGCGTGCTGCCCAGCGACACCACCTTGCTGGACGACCTGGCCGAAGTGGTGGACGACACGCGTCTGCGCTGCATGCGCCTTCTGCGCGAATCGCCTTCCCACCATGCGGCGCTCGAATCCGAGCAGATCCCCCTGGTCCTGCTGGGCCACAGCCTGGGCGGCCTCGTGACCGGCCGTTTTGTCTCGCTGGGCATACGCCCCGTGGAAGGCTTGGTGATGTCCTCACCGGCGCTGGACGCGGGACTGAACCCGCTGCAAAAACTCTTGCTGGCCTTCATGCCGAAAGTGGCTCCCGATCTGTGCGTGGGCAACGGCCTGGATTCGCGCTACCTTTCGCACGACCCGGAGGTGGTCAGGAAATACGTCGCCGACCGGCAGGTGCACAACAGGATTTCGCCTCGATTGGGAAAATTCATTGCGACGGCCGGCCCCGCCACGATAGCGGCCGCCGCCCAATGGCGAACCCCCACGCTGTTGATGTATGCGGGGGCCGACCGCCTCGTCGACCCGGCGGGTAGCCGCGCTTTTGCCGAGAGCGCCGCGAACTCACGCGCAGTGATGCCCGGCACGGTGACCACGCGCTGCTTTGACAATCTCTATCACGAGATCTTCAACGAAACCGATTCGGCGCCGGTCTTTGACACGCTCAAAGCCTGGCTGGACGCGCGGTTCTGAGATTCCAGGCTTGCGCCTGGGGTCGAGGCCGCGGGCAAGCCAAAAAATCAGCGCGTCTGCCGCAGCAGGCCGCCCAGCATGCCCATCAGGTCATCGCCGTTGCCCAGGCCCTGCTCGGGCGCCTGGCCTTCGGGCGTCAGGTGGTTGATGAGGCCCGGCAGTATGTGGGAAAGCTGGCTGGCGGCGTCGCCCGGGTCCAGCCCCAGCTTCGCGGCGATGTCGGACACGGTGCCGGCACCCAGCGCGCTGGTGACCTGGTCGCCGGAAACGGGCTGGTTAGGGCCACTGCCTATCCATGACTGGATGGCGTCGCCCAGGCCGGCCTGTTCAAACTTGCTGACCAGCCCACCCAGGCCGCCTTGGCCGCCGTTGTTGGCCAGCATGTCCGTGGCAATCTGGATCAGCTGCGGATTGCTGGCCAGCATGCCGATGAGGCCGCCCAGGCCCGCGCCGGCCTGGCCTTGCTGGCCGTTGTTATTGAGGACGCTGCCCAGGACGGAATCGAGTAAACCCATGACGAACTCCTCAAGTGGGGGTGAAGTGAAAACGGGAGGACACGAGAGAAAGCGGGAGAAAAAACGCGGAAGGCCTCAGGCATTCTGTTCCCTGCGCCGGCCCAGTGCAAGCCAGACCAGCGCCGCGCCGGTCAGCCCCAGCGGCAGCAGCGAACCGAGGTTCAACAGGCTCCAGCCCTGCGTAGTGACGAGCACGCCGGAGGCCAGCGAAGACACCGCGAGCACGGCAAAAATGCAGAAGTTGAGCGCGCCCTGCGCCTTGTCCTTTTCTTCAGGACGATAGGCCGTGAGCGCCAGCGTGGTGGCGCCGGTGAACAGGAAATTCCAGCCCAGCCCCAGCAAAAAGAGCGCCGCCAAAAATTGCGTGAGGTCCACACCCGATAGCGCGATCAGCACACAGAGCACGTTCAAGGCCAGCCCCGCCGCCATGATGGGCAAGGTGCCGAAGCGGCGTATCAGGTGGCCGGTGAAAAAGCCCGGCGCGAACATGCCGATCACATGCCACTCCAGCACCAGCGCGACGCTGGAAAACGGCAGGCCGCAGACCTGCATGGCGATCGGCGTGGCGGCCATCAGGAGGTTCATCACGCCGAAGCCCAGCGCACCGGCGGCGGCGGCCACGATGAACACCGGCTGCCGCATGATTTCAGCGAGCGGCCGTCCTCCCCGCGCTGCATGCGCCTCGGGCGGCGGAGGAAATTGAATGAACGCCAGCAGCGCCATGGACAACAGCGCCACGCCAGCCAGCGCCAGGTAGGCGCCGGCAAAAGGCACAGCGGTCAGCTCCCGCGTGCGCGCCGCAAGGTTGGGCCCGGCGACGGCGCCCAGCAGGCCACCGGCCATGACCAGCGAAATGGCTTTTTCGCGAAAGGCCGGCAAGGCCAACTCGGCCGCGGCAAAGCGGTAGAGCTGCGCGTTGGCGCTGTAGTAGCCGGCCACCACCGTGGCCGTCACCAGCAGCCAGAAGTTGCGGCTGTAGGCCGCATAGCAGCACAGCAAGGCCGAGGCCACGGCCACCAGCAACCCAAGTTGAAAAGACATCTTGCGCCCGTAGCGTGATTGCGTACGCGCCACCACCGGGGTCGACAGCGCGCCGCCCACCACATAGCCCATGACGGGCAGGGTGGCCATCCAGCCCAGCGGGGCGAGGTTCAGGCCGACCAGGCCATTGATGGCAATGAAGGTGACGTTGTTGGTCAGGAACAGGCCCTGGCAGACGGCCAGCAGCCAGAGGTTGCGGTTCATGCCGCCGCCCCCAGCGTCAGCAGGGACAGGCAGGCCAGCGGCGCGGTTTCGGCCCGCAGCACGCGCGGGCCCAGCGTGACGGGGCTGAAGCCGCCGGCCATGGCCGCGGTTTCTTCGGCGGAGCTGAAGCCGCCCTCGGGCCCGCTCAGAAACGTCAGCGTGCCGCTGCCCGGCACTGCCTGCGCCAGCGGACGGCTGCCTTCGCGCAGCGACAACAACAGCCGGCTCCCGTCCGCTGCCGCCTCCCCGAGGTTCTTGAGCCAGTCGGCCAGGGTCGCGACCTCGTGGACCAGCGGCACGCGGCTTCGGCCGCATTGCTCGCAGGCGGCGACGGCTACGCCTTGCCAGTGCGAGATTTTTTTGTCGGCGCGTTCGCCTTTGAGGCGCAGCACGCTGCGCTCGCTCATCAGGGGCTGGATGCTGGCCGCACCCAGCTCGGCCGCTTTTTCCACCAGCCAGTCCATGCGTTCGTTGGCGGGCATGGCGACCGCCAGGTGGATGGCTCGGGCCGCCTCGCGTGAGGTCGGGTTGTAAGCGCCGACGGTGACTTCGACTTCGCTGCGGCCCATGCGCGTGACCATGGCACCAAACTCGCCCTCGCTACCGGGAGAGCCGTCGCCCCGGCCGTTGAACAGCGAGAGGGCATCCCCGGGCTGCAGCCGCAGGACCTGAACGTGACGGGCCGCCGCCGGCGGCAGCGCTACTGTTGTGCCCGGTACCAGCGCGATGTCAGCATAGAAACGGGCGCTCACACCGTGGCCTTAAAACGTGTAGCCCACACGGGTTTCATTGCCTTCGATCTCGTCGAGCAGCACCATCAGCGGGCCGAGCTGCCGGTAGCGCGCGGCGGTATTGCGCGCGTATTTGATGAAGCGCGGGGTGTCGGCCAGGTATTTGGGCTTGCCGTCGCGCAGCGTGAGGCGCGCGAAGATGCCCAGAATCTTGAGGTGGCGCTGCAGGCCCATCCATTCGACAGCCCGGTAAAACTCGCCGAAGTCGTCGCCGACAGGCAGGCCCGCCTTGCGGGCCTTCTGCCAGTAACGCACCGTGATGTCGAGCACGAAGTCCTCTTCCCAGCTCAGGAAGGCGTCGCGCATCAGGCTGGCGATGTCGTAGGTGATGGGGCCGTAAACCGCATCCTGGAAATCAAGTACCCCCAGTGGCGGCGCATCCGCGGCGGCCATTGATGGTCCATTTGGAATCATCAGATTCCGCGGCATGAAGTCACGGTGCACAAACACCCGAGCACCCTCAAGCGAATTCAGGTTGCTGGCTTTGATCTGCGTGAACAGGGCGTCGAGCTTGTCCTGCAGGCCGGTATCCAGTGCGAGGCCGCGGTGTTTGGCGACGTACCAGTCGGGAAAGAGGGCAAGCTCGCGCGAGAGCAACGCATCGTCATAAGGCGGCAGCACATCGGGTTTTGAGGCGAGTTGCCAGCGGATCAGGGCCTCCACCGCATCCACATACAAGTCGTAGTGCGCGGGTGTCGGGCTGGCAATCGCGTCGACCGCCGCAGGCGGGGCGATCACTTCCATCATGGTCTGCGCGCCCAGGTCGCTCAGCAGCATGAAGCCCAGGGGCTCGTCCCATGCGAGCACGCGCGGAGCGTTCAGGCCGGCGTCCGCCATCAGGCCGGCAATTTTCACAAAGGGCTTGCAGTCCTCCTGCGCGGGCGGCGCATCCATGATGATGCAGCTGCCTTCGCCTGATGCGCTGTCCACCCTGAAGTAGCGGCGAAAACTCGCATCGGCCGAAGCCGGCCTCAGTGAACCGGCTTGCAGCTTGTGTTGACGGGCCGCGGCGGCCAGCCAGTGCTCGAAGGCGGTGGCGCGTGCAGGATCGGCCCAGGCGACGGACGTTGCGGTCATGCTTGCCAAGCCTTCGCAAGGCGCGCGGCCGGGCTCGGGTTCGGCATTGTGGGATGGGGGTGGAGGGTCATGGATAATCAGGCCTGATTTTACAAACGGGTTTATCTCACATAAACGATGCGCCGCGCATCCCCCTCGCCTTTTATTCTCTCCCCGGTAGCTCTTGCTGTCTCCAGGCTGGCCGTGTTTTGCGCCACGCTGGGGATGACTGTGGCCGGCGCGGCGCATGCCCAGGCCGTGCCTGCGGCGCCGGCGGCGGCGGAGTCCGGGAGCGGGTTAAAGCTCAAGCCCACCTCCAAGCTGGCCGAAGAAGTCTCCAACGACCCGGCGAACCGGGGGGCGACCTTTATCTTCGGCGACCGCGTGTCGGGCCGCCCGGACCTGGAAACGGTGATCGACGGCAACGCCGAACTGCGCCGCGGACCCACTTCCATCCGCGCCGACCGCATCGAGTACTACCAGCCCGACGACCAGCTCAAAAGCCGCGGCAATGTCCGCATCAACCGGGCCGGCAATCGGTTTGACGGCCCGGAGCTGGAACTGAAGCTGGACCGCTTCGAGGGCTTTTTCACCACGCCGGACTACCGCTTCCTGAGCAACGGCGGCAACGGCCGGGCCGAGCGGGTCGACTTCCTCGACGAAAACCACCTGACGGCACAGCGCGCCAGTTACACCACCTGCGAGCGCGACGACGAGGCGAGCTGGGAGCCGGCCTGGGTGCTGCGTGCCACCAGCTTTGAGTTCGACCTGGAGAGCGAGGTCGGTGTGGCCCGGGGAGCGGTGGTGCGGTTCAAGGATGTGCCCATTCTGGCCTTTCCCAAGTTCAGCTTCCCGTTAAGCGACAAGCGCAAGTCGGGCCTGCTGCCGCCCAGCATCAGCATTGGCTCGACGGATGGATTCGAGCTTCGCCAGCCCTATTACTTCGACATCGCGCCGAACCGGGACGCGACCTTTTCGCCGGCGATCATGACCAAGCGCGGCGTAGACCTCGCCGGCGAGTTCCGCTACCTGGAGCCTACCTACCAGGGCCAGCTCCGTGCCAACTACCTGCCGAACGACAGATTGCGCGACCGGGACCGCTGGTCTTATGGTTACCAGCACACCGGCACCATCAGTACCGGCTTGCCTTCCGTGGGCAACCTGGGCCTCAACCTCAACCTGAACCGCGTCAGTGACAACGACTACTGGCGCGATTTCCCTGCAGGGCTTGGATCCACCACCCAGCGGCTGCTCTCCCAGGACGCCAGCCTGTCCTGGAGCCGCGGCTTCTTTTCCTCCACCCTGCGCACCCTGAAATGGCAGACGCTGCAGGACGTGACCTCGCCCATCGTCCCTCCCTATGACCGCCTGCCGCAGCTGACAGCCAGCTATACCCGGGTAGATGCTCCCCTGGGCGGCCTGGGCAACGGCTTTGACTGGTCCATCGAAGGCGACTACACCCGGTTTTCCGCCGACCGGGCCCTGACGAACCAGCCCAACAGCAACCGGGCCTACACCAGGCTGCAGGTCAGCCGTCCCTGGCTGTCGTCGGCCGGATTCATCACCCCCAAGGTGCAGCTGCACGCCACGAGCTACCAGTTCGACGCGCCGCTGATCGACGGCTCTCGCTCAGCCTCGCGCGTGGTCCCGACCTTCAGCCTGGACAGCGGCTTGCAGTTTGAACGCCAGGCCGGCTTCCTGGGCCGCGACTTTACCCAGACGCTGGAGCCGCGCGCCTTTTATGTGCGCACGCCCTTCCGTGACCAGAGCCGTTTGCCCAACTACGACTCCGGCCTGAACGACTTCAACTTTGCGACGGTGTTCACCGAAAACGCCTTTGTCGGCAATGACCGCATTTCGGATGCGAACCTGCTGACCTTGGGCGTGACCTCGCGCCTGCTGGATCCGGCAACGGGTGCGGAAGCCCTGCGCGTGGGCATCGCGCAGCGCCTGCGTTTTGAAGACCAGCGCGTGACCTTGCCAGGCGCTCTGCCGGTCACCGACCGCATCAGCGACATTCTGGTCGGCGCATCCGTCAACTGGGTGCCGCAATGGTCCTTCGACAGCACGGTGCAGTACAACCCCAAGACCCGGCAGTCCGAGCGCGCCTCGTTCGGTGTGCGCTACAACCCGGGCAACTACCGCGTCATCAGCGCTGCGTTCCGGCGCCAGCGCAATGTCAGTGAGCAGATCGACATCGGCTGGCAATGGCCCATCAATGACCTGTGGGGCGACAAGGGGAAAGACCTGGGCGCCGGCCAGGGCCAGGGCCCCGGGCGCTACTATGCGGTCGGCCGGCTCAATTACAGCGTGCTCGACAAGCGTCTGGTCGACTCCATCATCGGCGTCGAGTACGACGGTTGCTGCTGGATAGGCCGCGTCGTGCTGCAGCGCTCGCAAACCGGCACCGGCACTTCGGACACCCGCATCATGTTCCAGCTGGAGCTGGTGGGCTTCTCCCGCATAGGCGCCAACCCCCTGGAAACCCTCAAGTCAAATGTCCCGCGCTACCAGTACCTGCGTGAGAAAATCGAGGCTCCAAGCCGCTTTACCACTTATGACTAATCACCGCTTCGTTCCAGAACTTTTCTCGGGCTTGCCGCGCCTGGCCGGTGTGGCGCTCGCGCTCTCGATGCTGATGGCCGCGCAGGCGCAGGCACAGGGGCTGAGGCCGTCCACGCCCCTGCGACTGTCGTCCGATCCGGCCGTGCGCCCTGTCCAAGGTGGGCAACGCCAGGCCGATTTCATCGTCGCGGTGGTCAATTCCGAGCCGATCACCAACAGCGAGGTCCGCCTCAAGCTGGTCCGTACCGAGCAGCAAATCCTGCAGCAGGGCACGGCGCTGCCGCCCCGCAGCGAGCTGGTGGTGCAGGTGCTCGAGCGCATGATCAGTGACAAGGCCCAGTTGCAACTGGCGCGCGCTTCCGGTATTCGCATCGATGAGAACGCGATCCAGGCGGCGGTCCAGACCGTCGCCAGCCAGAACCAGATCAGCGTGGACGAACTGCGCAGCCGCCTGAAGGCGGACGGCATTGATTACACGCAGTTCCGTTCGGAAGTGCGTGACGAACTCCTGGTGGGCCGCCTGCGCCAGCGTGAACTGGAGGCGCGCGTCACCATTACCGAGCAGGAGGTTGACCAGTTCCTGCGCGACCAGGAAGGCGGTAGCGCCGAAGCTTCCGCACTGGCGCTTAACCTGGGCGAGATTTTGGTCGCCGTGCCCGAAAATGCCACGGCCGACCAGGTCGCGGCGCTGCAAGCCAAAGCCCAGCAGGTGGTTGACCGGGCCAGGGCGGGCGGCGACTTCGCCGCGCTGGCTGCCGAGTTCTCTTCTTCGCCCACGCGCACGACCGGCGGCCAGATGGGGCTGCGCACCGCTGACCGTTATCCACCTCTTTTTGTAGAGGCCACTAAAAATCTGCAGACCGGCGCGCTGGCCGGTCCGGTGCGAAGCGGCGCTGGTTTCCACGTCCTCAAGGTGATTGAAAAGCGCCAGGGCGGCATGCCCGGCGCGACCGTGACACAGACCCACGCCCGCCACATCCTGCTTCGGCTGAACCCCAAAATGACGGAAGCGGCCGCGACCGAAAAGCTCGCAGAACTCAAGAAGCGCGTCCAGGCAGGGCAGGCCGACTTTGCCACCCTTGCCCGCGAAAACAGCGATGACGGCTCGGCCAAGGAAGGCGGCGACCTGGGCTGGGCCAGCCCCGGCATGTTTGTGCCCGAGTTTGAGAAAGTCATGAACAGCCTGGCGCCCAACCAGGTATCCGATCCGCTGGTGTCGCGCTACGGCGTGCACATCATCCAGGTGCTCGAGCGCCGCGACACCCAGCTCTCGCAGCGCGACCAGCGCGAAATCGCACGCAATGTGCTGCGCGAGAAAAAACAGAGCGAAGCTTATGCACTCTGGGCCCAGGAAGTCCGCGGGCGTGCGTACGTGGAGTATCGTGAACCGCCGCAGTGAGTGTGGCCCCCACGGTTGCTCACTGCGTGTAGCCTGCGGCTTCTCCCTGCCCCTTTCATTACGAGAGGGGCCGCTGCGCCTGCGGCCCGGCAAAGCCGGTTCCGCGGCCCCTGCTGGTTTAAGGTGTGAGTAAGGCGGCGAGCTCGTGAAACACATCCCGCGCAAGCGCTTTGGCCAGCACTTCCTGACTGACCAAGGCATCATCGAAGGCATTGTCCAGGCGATCGCGCCGCGGCCGGGCCAGGCCGTGGTGGAAATCGGTCCCGGGCTTGCGGCTTTGACGCAGCCCCTGGTTGAGCGCTTGGGCAATCTGACGGTGATCGAGTTGGACCGGGACCTGGCTCGGCAACTGCGCGAGCATCCGCAACTCAGCGTTGTTGAGTCCGACATCCTCAAGGTCGACATCCACGCGCTGGCGCGCGACACCTGCGCGCCGGGGCAAAAGCTCCGCGTCGTCGGCAACCTGCCGTACAACATCTCCACGCCCATTCTGTTCCATCTGCTGGATGCGGTCGACGTCATTGAAGACCAGCACTTCATGTTGCAAAAAGAGGTCATAGACCGCATGGTGGCCTCGCCGGCGACCAGCGACTACGGCCGGCTCAGTGTGATGCTGCAATGGCGCTACGCCATGGAAAACGTGTTGTTCGTGCCGCCGCAGAGCTTTGACCCGCCGCCGCGCGTGGACAGTGCTGTGGTGCGCATGGTGCCGCACGCCGCGCCGGCGGTGCTTGAGGTCAAGCTGCTGAGTGAGCTGGTGCAGGTGGCTTTCAGTCAGCGCCGCAAGCTGCTGCGCCACACGCTGGGCCAATGGCTGGCCGCGCGCGGCTTTACGGGTGTCTTTGACGTGCAGCGCCGGGCCGAGGAGGTGCCGGCGGCCGAGTACGTCGCGCTGGCGCAGGCGCTGCAAGCCTGAGCGCCGGCTAGCGGCATAAAAAAAGCCCGTCAAAGACGGGCTTTTTTGCGGGCGCCTGCGGCGCCTATTTCCATTTGGTTTACTTCAAGCAGCGGCGAGCCAGTAACCCGCGTTAAACGGGCTGCTCATACGCAATGCCAGAGGCGACACGTCCACCAGTTTGTCGGTAGGCATGACTTCTTCACCTTCTGCAACTGCTTGCTGGGCCTCATTCGCCCGATCCCCTTGGCCGATGTCTGGGGAGCGGGCTACAGAAAAGAATAGAAGCATCTGAACGGTATCTTGCGATCCGCCCAGTAGTCCGAGGCATCCCGGAAGATGTCGAGCAGCTGCTCGCGCGCTTCCTTGTCAAATTTGGCGTTGGCCGGAATCTGCTCGAGCACGACGATGAAGCCGGGCTGCGGGCCCGACTTGTGGACCAGGTCCGTCATGCAGTCGTACAGCGCGTCGAAATTCTTGCCGAAGTGGGCCGGGAAGGTGTATTGCGCCGCAATCATGTCCAGCACGTCCTGCTTGCTCTGGGCATTGCCCAGGTTGGCATACAGGAAATGCTGGTTCAGATGCGTCGCGGCATCCTGCAGGTCCTGCACCCGGAAGGCGCGTATGGATTGAACGATATTGGGCCGCACGCCGCGCAAAGGCGTTTCACCGTCCTTGCGCACCGGCGTTTCGTTGTCCCGACGAAGTGGTGTATCCATCTCCGCTACTCTTTCTCTGAAGTCAAAAACTCGTAATAACAACCACAGCTCATTTACTGAACGATTCTGCGAAAACTCGCATAGTGGTCGTCGGTGTAATAACAGGCATCCGGGGCGGTGGGTTTCAAGCCGCCACAAACAATGCGCCGGGCTCCCCGGCTGCGTTCATTGGGCGTTCGGACGGTGTATTCGCGGTAGTAACCGCGACGGTTGGCCGGAAGAAGTCGCTCCCGGTTGCCAAACACCACGCCGTCCTTGTCATGCCTGAACGGCCCACCCTGGTAAATCAGCGTCATCATGTCGCGCCCTTGAGGGGGCAATTGGGCCGCTGCAATCGTGCCGACCGGCGCCGGTGAATCCGCGCCCTTGGCCTGCACCACGCTGGGGATCAGCCCGCTCAGGCTGGTTGCCAAGACCAGCAGGCCGGCCATTCTGGCTGCCTGCCGACGTCCCCACCCATTGCGCAACATGAAAAAGAAGCCTTTCCTGAACCCAGGGCCCGCCCGCCGATTTCGGGTTAACCCTTAAATTTCAAGAGAGCTAGTTTGCCGCAAGTGGCTGGAAAACGCAAGTGGCTGCTGAAAATTTAGGCAGTAAAGACCGGGGTTACTGCCTAAATAAGTTAGTACTGGCTATCTAAAATGGGCTTATCGGGCCGCGTTTGCATCCGCCACTGTCAGTGCCGTCATGTTCACGATGCGGCGTACCGTGGCCGTGGCGGTCAGGATGTGCATGGGTTTGTTCGCGCCCAGCAGCACGGGGCCGATGGCGATGTTGCCGCCGGCCGCCGTTTTGAGCAGGTTGTACGAAATATTGGCTGCATCAATATTGGGCAGCACCAGCAGGTTGGCTTCGCCGGCCAGCGTGCTGTTGGGCATGATCAGGCCGCGTGCGTCTTCGTCCAGCGCCATGTCGCCGTGCATTTCGCCGTCGACTTCCAGCCAGGGGGCTTTCTCGCGCAGCAGTTCCAGCGTGCGGCGCATTTTCAGGGCGCTGGGCAGGTTGGAGGAGCCGAAGTTCGAGTGCGACAGCAGGGCCGCCTTGGGCTTGATGCCGAAGCGCATCATTTCCTCGGCGGCCATGGTGGTGATCTCGGCGAGCTGCTCGGCCGTCGGGTCGCAGTTGACGTGGGTGTCGAGCAGGAAGACCTGGCGGTTCGGCAACAGCAGGCCGTTCATGCAGGCATAGGTGTTGACGCCTTCGCGCTTGCCGATGACCTGGTCCAGGTAGTCCAGGTGGTGGGCCGTCGTGCCCCAGGTGCCGCAGATCAGGCCGTCCACGTCGCCCTTGTGCAGCAGCATGCCGGCGATCAGCGTGAGGCGGCGGCGCATCTCGATCTTGGCGATCTGCACGGTGACGCCGCGGCGCTCCATCATGCGGTGGTAGGTCTGCCAGAAATCGCGGTAGCGGTGGTCCTGCTCGACGTTGACCACGTCGTAGTCGAGCTCTTCCTTCAGGCGCAGGCCGAATTTTTCGATGCGCTGGGCAATGATGGCGGGGCGGCCTATCAGCGTGGGCCGTGCCAGGCCCTCGTCCACCACGATCTGGCAGGCGCGCAGCACGCGTTCTTCTTCGCCTTCGGCATAGGCCACGCGCTTGCGGCTGGCGGCTTTGGCGGCCGCGAAGATCGGCTTCATGACCGTACCCGAGGCATAGACAAAGCTCTGCAGCTTGTCGCGGTAGGCGTTCATGTCCTGGATGGGCCGCAGGGCCACGCCGCTGTCGGCCGCCGCCTGTGCCACCGCGGGCGCGATCTTCATCATCAGGCGCGGGTCGAAAGGCTTCGGAATCAGGTATTCGGGGCCGAAGGCGAGCTTCTCACCCACATAGGCGGCTGCCACAACTTCACTCTGCTCGGCCTGCGCGAGTTCGGCAATCGCATGCACGGCCGCGATTTCCATCTCGACGGTGATGGTCGAGGCGCCGGCATCCAGCGCGCCGCGGAAGATGTACGGAAAGCACAGGACGTTGTTGACCTGGTTGGGGTAGTCGGTGCGGCCGGTGGCCATGATGGCGTCGTCGCGCACGGACTTGACGTCTTCGGGCGTGATCTCGGGGTTGGGATTGGCCAGCGCCAGGATGATGGGCTTGGCCGCCATCTTGGCGACCATGTCTTTCTTGAGCACACCACCGGCCGACAGTCCCAGGAAGATGTCCGCGCCCGCGATCACGTCGCTGAGGGTGCGCGCGTCGGTCTTCTGCGCGAACTGGATCTTGTCCTCGTCCATCAGTTCGGTGCGGCCTTCATAGACCACGCCGGCCAGGTCGGTCACGAACACGTTTTCACGCTGAATGCCCAGCTTGAGCAGCAGGTTCAGGCAGGCCAGCGCCGCCGCGCCCGCGCCCGAGGTCACCAGCTTGACCTGGCCGGGGCCCTTGCCGACCACCTTGAGCGCATTCAGCACCGCCGCGCCCACGGTAATGGCCGTGCCGTGCTGGTCGTCGTGGAACACCGGGATCTTCATGCGCTTGCGCAGCTCGCGCTCCACATAGAAGCAATCCGGCGCCTTGATGTCTTCGAGATTGATGGCGCCGAAGGTCGGCTCCAGCGAGGCGATGATGTCGACCAGCTTGGCCGGGTCTTTTTCGTCGATCTCGATGTCGAACACGTCGACACCGGCGAACTTCTTGAACAGCACGCCCTTGCCTTCCATGACCGGCTTGGAGGCCAGCGGGCCGATGTCGCCCAGGCCCAGCACGGCGGTGCCGTTGGTCACCACGGCCACGAGATTGCCGCGGCTGGTGTACTTGAAGGCGTTGTTCGGGTCCTTGACGATCTCTTCGCAGGGCGCGGCGACGCCGGGGGAATAAGCCAGGGCCAGGTCGCGCTGGTTGGTCAGCTGCTTGGTCGCTGCGATGGCCACCTTGCCGGGGGTCGGAAACTCGTGGTATTCAAGGGCGGCGCGGCGCAGTTCAGCGCGTTTTTCTTCACGGTCGGCGGGCGTCGCGGCGGTGGGTGTCGGCATCAGCAGGGTCTCCAGCGGAAACGGTCGGGCGACCGTCAATTTCTTGTAAGGGTCTGGATTGTAGGCCGTTGGACGGGAAAACCCTAGTAAGTGAATCTACGCAAAAAGGTGGATCGCTTTTGACTTTTCAGCATGGAAAGCCGCGTTGCCGCGAAGCTGGTTCACGATAACAGCGCGTAGATGTTTTTTGGGCGCTTTAAGCGCGAAATACTGAACGGAGCGGCCGGGTGCGCGGCCCGTCCGTTCAACGCGCCACACCCAGCAAGTGGTTCAGGCGCTCAGGCTGCTCGCGCAGCGCCTGGGCTGTGCCCGTGTGCACCACCATGCCGCGGTCCAGCACCACGGCGCTGTCGGAAATCGCCAGGATGGCCTGCGGGTGCTGCTCCACGATGATGGCGCTCAGGCCCTCCTCGCGCGTGATGCGGCGTATGGCGCGCAGCAACTCTTCCACGATGATGGGCGCCAGGCCTTCCAGCGGTTCGTCGAGCAGCAGCAGCTTGGGGTTGAGCACCAGCGCCCGGCCCACGGCCAGCATCTGCTGCTCGCCGCCCGACAGCTGCGTGCCCAGGTTGGTCTTGCGCTCGGCCAGGCGCGGGAACATGGTGTACACGCCATCCGGGTTCCACTTGCCGGGCCTCGCCACCGCCGTCAGGTTTTCGTGCACCGTCAGCGACTTGAAGATGTTGCGCTCCTGCGGCACCCAGCCTATGCCGGCTGCCGCGCGTTCGTGCGAGGGCAATCGGTGCAGGGCCACCATGGACGCGCCCGCGCCGAAAGAGATGGCGCCGCCGTGCTGGCGCGTCGCGCCCGCCAGAGTGTTGATCAGCGTGGTCTTGCCCGTGCCGTTGCGGCCCAGCAGCGCGAGCGTCTGGCCCTCACCCAGCGTGAACGAGACCTCGTGCAACACCACCGCCTCGCCATAGCCGGCGCGCAGCTTGTCGACCTTGAGCAGCTCAGCCATGGACTGCCTCCTCGCCATGGCCCAGGTAGACCGCCTTGACCTGCGGGTCGGCCGCGATCTGCTCGGGCGTGCCTTCGGTCAGCAGCGTGCCGTTGACCAGCACCGTCATGGTGGTGGCGAAGCTGAACACCAGGTCCATGTCGTGCTCGATCAAAAGTACCGACACATCGGCGGGCAGCGCGGCCACGGTTTGCAGCAGCTCCTCGCGCTCGCCGGCCGGAACGCCCGCCACGGGTTCGTCGAGCAGCAGCACGCGCGGCTCGCAGGCCAGCGCCACGGCGATTTCCAGCAGGCGGCGCTTTCCGTAGGCCAGCACGCGCGTCGGCTGGTCCATGACCTCCGTCAGGTGGAACTGTTCCAGCAACTGTTCGCAGCGCTCGGCCACGGCGCGGTTGCGCCCCAGCGCCTGCCACCATTTTGTGCCCAGCCCGGTTTGCTGCGACACGGTGAGGGCCAGCGTCTGCAGCGGCGTGAGCGAATCGAAAAGCTGGTTGATCTGGAAGGTGCGCACCATGCCGCGCTTGACGCGCTGGTGCGGCGCCAGCCGCGTGATGTCTTCGCCCTCGAGCAGGATACGGCCCTCGGTGGGCTGCAGCACGCCCGTCAGCAGGTTGACCAGCGTGGTCTTGCCCGCGCCGTTGGGCCCTATCAGCGCATGGCGCGCGCCGCGCCGCAGGTTCAGGCTCACATTGTTGGTTGCCGTGATGCCGCCGAAGCGCATCACCAGGCCTTGCGCGGACAGCACTGCGTCCTGTGTCGGGCCGCTCATGGCCGGCCTCCGCGCTGCGGCAGCCAGGTCCAGGGCCGGACCAGGCGCTCGCGGCCCACCAGCACCAGCACCACCAGGAACAGGCCTATCCAGAAGGTCCAGTACTGCGGCGTGATCGACGAGAGCGCGTCCTGCATCAGCTTGAACACAATCGCCCCGGCCACGCCGCCGTACAGCCAGCCCACGCCGCCCACCACCAGTATCAGCAGCACGTCGGCCGAGCGGTGGAACTCAAACAAATCCAGCGAAGCGAAGCCGGTGGTCTGGGTCAGCAGCGCGCCGGCCGCCCCCGCCACACCCGCTGCCACCGTGTAGACCACCGCCAGCCGGGACGCGACCGGAATGCCGATGGCCATGGCGCGCAGCCGGTTGTCGCGTATGGCCTTGAGCGTCGCGCCCAGCGGTGAATGCACCAGGCGGCGCATCAACATGAACAGAATCAGCAAGACCGCCAGCGAGTAATAGGCAGCCGTACGGCCCGAGAGGTCGAACTCGAAGCGGCCCAGCAGCGGGCCCATGACCACGCCCTGCAAGCCGTCGGCGCCGCCGGTCAACCAGTCGAGCTTGTTCGCCAGCTCCAGCAGGATCAGCGCCACGCCCAGCGTCACCATGAGCCGGGTCAGATCGCTGCCGCGCAGGATGGTGAGCGAACACAGGGCGCCCAGCAGCGTGGCCGTGGTGATGCCCACGGCCAGGCCCAGCAGCGGGTCGGGCATGACCAGCTTGGCAAACAGCGCCGCCGCATAACCGCCTATGCCGAAGAAAGCCGCATGGCCCAGCGAGACGATGCCCGTGTAACCCAGCACCAGGTCCAGCGACACCGCGAACAGCGCGACGATGGCGATCTCGTTGATGAGGGAGGCGTGACTGGGCATCAGCACCGGCGCGGCGAAGGCGATGAGCCAGAGCACCGGCTCCCAGGGTTTCCAGCGGCTGCTCTTGAGCAGCGATGTCTGGGTGTTGCTCATGCTATTTGCCTCCCTTGCGCACAAAGAGGCCCTGCGGCCGCCAGATCAGGATCACGATCATCAGGCTGTAGACGATGAAGGCGCCCAGCTTGGGGATGTAGTACTTGCCCGCCACGTCGGCGATGCCCAGCAGCAGCGCGGCCAGCAAGGGCCCGGTGATGGAGGAGGTGCCGCCCACGGCCACCACGATCAGGAAATAAATCATGAACTTCAGCGGAAAGCCCGGGTCCAGGCCCAGTACCTCGGCGCCCAGCGCGCCGCCCAGGCCGGCCAGACCCGAGCCCACGGCGAAGGTCGAGAGGAACACGATGTTGACGTTGATGCCCAGGCCGGCCGCCACGCGCTGGTCGTCCACCGAAGCGCGCAGCCGGCTGCCGAAGCGTGTGCGCGCCAGCAGGTATTGCAGGCCCACCGTCAGCGCCGCGCAGACCGCGATGATGAACAGCCGGTAGTGGCCCATGCCCAGCATCCAGGCGCCGCTGCCGATCTCGGTGCGGCCCTTGAGCCATTGCGGCAGCTGCACGATCTGCTGGGTCGAGCCCACGAAGTAATCCACGCTGGCCACCGCCATGAACACCAGGCCGATGGAAAACAGCACCTGGTCCAGGTGCGGCTTGTTGTACAGCGGCCGGTACAGCGTGCGCTCCAGCACGCCGCCCAGTAGCGCCGAGCCGATAAAGGCCAGCGGCAGGCACACCAAAAAGGGCACGCCGAAATGCTGCATCAGCAGCACGGTGATGTAGCCGCCGGCCATGGCGAAGGCGCCGTGCGCAAGGTTGATGAAATTCATCAAGCCCATGGTCACCGCCAGGCCCACCGCCAGGATAAACAGCAGCATGCCGTAGGCGATACCGTCAAAAAGAAGGGTCAGCATGCTTTGGCCGCAGGATCAGTGTTTGCTTGAAAGAGGTCCATGCCAGGAACGGCGCGGAACCGGCTTTGCCGGGCCGCAGAGGTTGCCCCCAGCAGGGGGGAGGCGCCGCGAAGCGGCGCTTCGGGGGTTACTTACTCTTGCCTGGATCCTTGACGTCCTTGATCACGTCAAATTCCACGTTGTAAAGCTGGCCGTCCTTCTTCTCGACCTTGCGCAGGTAGACGTCCTGCACGATGTCACGCGTCTGCGCGTCGATGAAAATCTTGCCGCGCGGGCTTTCAAACAGCTGGCCCTTCATGGCCGCGAGCAGCGCGTCGCCGCCGCCTTGGCCCTTGCTGGTCTTGAGCGCCTCATAAATCACGCGCATGCCGTCATAGCCGCCGACCGCCATGAAGTTGGGCCGCAAGCCCTTGTTGGCCTTGGAAAAAGCCTCCACAAACTTCTTGTTCGCGGCCGAAGGGTGCGCCGCCGAGTAGTGGTGCGATGTCACCACGCCCAGCGCGCCGTCGCCCATGTCGTTGAGCTGGTCGTCGTCCGTCACATCGCCGGTGGCGATCAGGCGAATGCCGGCCTTGTCCAGGCCTCGCTCGAGGAACTGCTTCATCACCGCCGCACCCGCGCCCGAGGGCACAAAGACAAACAGCGCGTCGGGTTTGTTGTCCCGCACCTTTTGCAGGAAGGGCGCGAAGTCGGGGTTGCGCAGCGGCACGCGCAGTGCGTCGGTCACTTCGCCGCCGTTGAAGGTCAGGCGGTCCTTGAAGAATTTTTCGGCGTCTATGCCGGGGCCGTAGTCGGACACCAGCGTGACCACCTTCTTGATGCCGTTCTTGGGTGCCCAGTCGGCCAGCGCGACCGAGACCTGCGGCAGCGTGAAGCTGCTGCGCACGATGTAGGGCGAGGCCTGCGTGATGCTGGAGGTCGCCGCCGCCATCACCACCATAGGCGTCTTCGATTGCGTCGCGATGGGCGCGGTGGCCAGGGCCGAGGGCGTGATGCCGAAACCGGCCAGCACGTTGACCTTGTCGTTGACCACCAGCTCCTGCGCCAGGCGGCGCGTGGTGTCCGGCAGCGAGGTGTCGTCCTTCACGATCAGCTGTATCTTCTTGCCCGCCACGGTGTCGCCGTTCTGCGCCATGTAAAGCCGTGCGGCCGCCTCGATCTGCCGGCCGGTGGTGGCCTGCTGGCCCGTCATCGGCAGGATCAGGCCTATCTTGAAGGTGTTGTCCTGGGCCAGCGCGGGGCCGGCGGCAAGTGTGGCGGCCGCCAGCGCGGCAGCGGTAAGAAAGCTACGTTTTTTCATGTTTGTCTCCTGGTGATTTTTCAATGCTTGCCGCTGCGTCCCGGCATGCGGCTGCAAAACGCTGCGAGTCTAGTCTGAGTGCGGTATCTGCACAAATGTTCTTTATGCGAACACCATTGGGTTTTATTCTGTCGCGGGTCATCCCGTGGTTTGATGCCTGTTCACCGACGTTGCGCGATCATCGCGCGCATGGCCCGGTGATCGCACACAAGTTGCCTTGTCAAAGATCAGGCCGGTAGGAAGAATCCAGCGTCACCGAGCCGACCACCCGTGAGACACAGGCGCACAGCCGCGTGTTCCCCTGTTTCTCATGTTCGCTCAGAAAAACGTCGCGGTGGTCGATCTCGCCGTCCAGCGCCAGCACGTCCAGCGTGCACAGGCCGCATTCGCCGCGCTTGCAGTCGGACACCGCCTCCACGCCGGCCAGCTCCAGCGCGTCCAGCAGGCTGCAGTCGGCCGGCACGGTGATGTCCAGCGCATGGCGCGGAATCCGCACCCGGAAGGCCTGCGGTGCGAAACGCCCGCTGTTGCCGAAGGTCTCATACCGCAGGTCGGTCGCCGGCCGGCCCGAGGCCTCCCAGGCATGGCGCGCCGCGTCCAGCATGGGCACAGGGCCGCAGACATACATTTGCGCGCCCGGCGGCAAGGCCGCGATCTCGGCGGCGAAATCGATGCGCGCGTCGACGGCCGCCTGCAGCCGCGGGCCCAGGCAGGCCTGCAACGCCTGGCCGTAAGCCAGCTCGGCTTCGCTGCGCACGCCGTACAGCATGCGCAGCGGCCGACCCGATTGGGCGCACCGGCCCGCCAGCGTTTGGGCCATGCCCAGCAGCGGCGTGATGCCTATGCCGCCGGCCACCAGCAGGTAGGCCGGCGCGTTGAGGTCCAGCGGGAAATGGTTGTGCGGCCCGCTCAGCTGCAGCCGGTCGCCGGCGGCCAGTTGCCACATTGCGCGCGAGCCGCCGCGGCCGTCGTCCAGCCGCTTGACCGCGATGCGCCACGTTTGCCCATCGGGCTCGCCGACCAGGGAATAGGAGCGCTGCTGCGGCCTGCCGCCTACCAGCAGCTGCACCTGCAGGTGGCTGCCGGGGTCGTGGCGCGGCACGCCCTGCCCGTCCGCGGGGCGTATGCGGAACTCGCGCACGGTCGGCGTGAGGTCTTCAAAAGAATCAATGACCGCGTCGGTCCAGCTGGAGTTTGCTTTCATTCACTTCTTTCTGATCAGGCGCACACCGGGCATCTGGTCCAGGTTGTGGCTGGCCACGGCGGCGCGCAGGTTGCGTTGGGCCAGGCGCGAGTGCTCGCGCATGATGGCTTCGGCGCGCGAGCCTTCGCGCTGCTCGATGGCATCCAGCACCTGGCGGTGCTGGTCCTGTGCCACGATGAGCATGTCCCGCGCGCGCGGCGAGTTGGCCTGCACCACCACAAAGCCCGAGGCCGAGGCAAACGGCAGGCTGGACACACGGTCCAGTTCTTTCGCGATCACCTCGCTGCCCGCCATCTCGCTGAGCAGCGCGTGAAAGCGCTCGTTGAGCGCCACGTAGTCCGAAAACGCCTCGTCGTTCAGCGCCGGCTGGCTCAGCACTGCGTCGATGCGGTTCAGGCATTCGCGGGCTTCGCCCAGCACCACCGTGGGCGCGCCGCGCTCGGCGGCCAGCCGTGCCGACAGGCCTTCAATCGTGCCGCGCAGCTCGATCGCTTCGGACACGTCGCGTTCGGAAAACGTGCGCACCGCGAAGCCGCCGTTGGGCAGTGACTCCAGCAGGCCTTCCTGCTCCAGCCGCATCAGCGCGGCGCGTATGGGTGTGCGCGAAACGCCCAGCTTTTCGACGATGGACAGCTCGGCGATGCGCGCGCCGCCGGGCAGCTCGCCCGCCAGGATCATCTCGCGCAGCTGCAGCTGCGCCCTCACCTGCGCGCTTTCCAGGCTGTTGGGGGCGGGTGCATTGCCGGCATTGGCCGTGGGGACTGCTTTAACCATGGAGTTCAGGCCGCGAGGCGTATCGGGATCACAGGCGCGGGCGGTGCTTCCTGCGCGATCATGCGGTCTATCAGGCGCCTGGCCCACATGGAGCCGGCGTCGATGTTGAGGTTGTAGAACTGGTGGTCCGGGTGTTCCTCGATCGCGACCTGCTGGGCCTCCAGCACATGCTCGTCCTCGCGGAAGATGCCGGCCACGCCCTCGCGCAGCTGGTGCGTCAGGCGCTGCTCGCCCAGGCAATAGTTGCGCGCGAAGGCCCAGAAGTAGTGGCAGCTGCCGTCGGTCTCGGGTGTCACCGTGTTCAGCACAAAGCCGTTGACGCCCTTGCTGCGGTCGCCGGGCTGTCCGTCTTTGGGCGGCGCGCCCGAGCCGGCCTCGGCCACGCCGACGTCGATGTTCACGGTGCAGGGCGCTTCGAAGCGGATGATCTGCCAGCGGTCCACCTTGCCCTTGTAGCCGCGCGCATGCTCGATCTGCCCGGCCCAGAAAGGCGGTGCGTCTATGTTTTCCATCCAGCGCGTCACGGTGGCGCTGCGGTCGCCGTGCGTGGCCACAAAGGGCGCTTCGGCCACGGCGCGCTGGCCGATGCTGGAGCCGTGCACAAAGGTCTCGTGCGTCAGGTCCATCAGGTTGTCCACCACCAGGCGGTAATCGCATTTGACGGTGATGAGCTTGCCGTCGCCGGCCCAGTCCGGGTCGTCGTTCCAGTGCATGTCGGGCACCAGCGCGGGGTCCGCCTTGGCCGGGTCGCCGGGCCAGATCCAGACGAAGCGGTGCTTTTCGACGACCGGAAAGGCGCGCACGCAGGCCGAGGGATTCAGGGTTTCCTGGCTGGGCATATGGGTGCAGCGGCCCTGGGCGTTGTAGACCAGGCCGTGGTAGCCGCAGGTCACCTCATCGCCGTCCAGCCTGCCCATGGACAACGGCAGCAGCCGGTGCCAGCAGGCGTCTTCCAGCGCGGCCACCTGGCCGTCGGTGCGGCGGAACATCACAAGCTTTTGCTTGCAAATCGTGCGCGCCAGCAGCTTGCGGCCGACCTCGACGTCATAGGCGGCGGCATACCAGGCGTTGAGCGGAAAAGTGGGTTTTTTGGCATCCATGGATACTCAATGTATACATAAAGAGCCAAAAAGCCAAGTAAAAGGCCAAAATTCAGGGTAAATCCTGAGTCATTGTATTCAATGAGGTAGTTTCCAGCTGGAATACCATGGTGCCTGTATTTGCCAATTCGCCAACCCTGGAGACATCCCATGACCGCCAAACTACCCGCCCGCTACGACCACGTCGGCAGCTTCCTGCGCCCGCAATACCTGCTGGAAGCCCGCGAGCAAAAAGCCAAGGGCCAGATCACGCCCGAACAGCTGCGCAAGGTTGAAGACCAAGCCATCACCGAGATCGTGAAGTTCCAGGAAGACGTGGGCCTTAAAAGCATCACCGACGGCGAATTCCGCCGCACCTACTTCCACATCGACTTCCTCGAGCAGATCGGCGGCGTGAAGACCGACATCCCGGTCACCATACAGCGGCCCGACGGCAGCATGGAACTGGCGCCGCCCGTGATGCGCGTGATCGACAAGGTGCGCCACGTCAAGGACATCCAGCTTGCCGACTTCCAGTACCTCAAAAGCCAGGTCAGCGCCGGCAACACGCCCAAGGTCACGATTCCCTCGCCCACCATGCTGCACTTTCGCGGCGGCCGTGCCGGCATCAGCAAGGAGGCCTATCCCGAACTCGAGCCGTCTTTCTACGACGACGTGGCCAAGGCCTATGGCGACGAGTTGCGCAGCCTCGCCGCCGCCGGCTGCACCTATGTGCAGATGGACGACACCAACCTGGCCTACCTGTGCGACGAGAAGATGCGCGAAGCGGCGCGCCAGCGCGGCGATGACCCCAACGAACTGCCGCACCGCTACGCCAAGTTCATCAACAAGGTGGTCGCGCAAAAACCCGCCGGCATGACCCTGGCCATGCACCTGTGCCGCGGCAACTTCAAAAGCACCCACGCCGCGGCCGGCAACTACGAGCCGGTGGCCGAGGCGCTGCTCAAGGAGATGGACCTGGACGCCTACTTCCTCGAGTACGACGACAGCCGCAGCGGCGACTTCCGGCCGCTGCGCTACCTGCCCAAGGGCAAGACCGTGGTGCTGGGCCTGGTCACCACCAAGTTCGGCGAAATGGAAAGCAAGGACGACCTCAAGCGCCGCATCGAGGACGCCGCGAAATACGCGCCGCTGGAGCAGCTCGCGCTGTCACCGCAGTGCGGCTTCAGCAGCACGGTGCACGGCAACAACATCGCCGTCGAGGCGCAGCGCAACAAGCTGCGGCTGGTGGTCGAAACGGCACAAGAGGTCTGGGGCACGGCTTGAGCTGTATCCCGCGGCCGCGCTCAACCCCTCGGGCGCCGGCCGCACGCCGGCCGCCCCAGCGCCGCCACCGTCACGTGCACCACGTAATAGCTGGCGGTTTTCTTCAGCGTTGGCAAATTGGCGCATACAAGCTCAGTCATCGGCTTCTCCTTGGGATGGCTTGAAAATAGCTTCAATAGATTGACTTTCATTGAACGATAGAGAATAACTAAGCCGCTCGCCAATTGATCTGCCCTAGGCGATGCCTAGGCCGGGCGGCCGCGAAGGTCGATAAAGACATTTGTTACAACTCTCGGATGCCCGGGCGGGTGCCGGGGCTCAACATCGGTTCTCATCAAAAAAGTGTGAAAAAACAAACAGATACGCGCTAAACATATGTTCTGAACAGGGAAACTGTTGGACAGAATGAACCCAAAAGACTACAACCGGTCTACAACATTTTGTTGCACTCTGGCTTAAGGGTTTGCTCTTGTCCCGTCCTGCTGTTTTGATGTTCCGGGCTTCGGTCTGGTTTGTATTGGCTGCTTGCGCCGCCGGGGCTGCGCCTGCGCTGGCGCAAGTCCGGCCGGACGCCGGCATCCTGCTCGAGTCGCCGGGGTCGCTGCCCATGCTCCCGCAACGCAGCGAGCCGCCGCTGGAGCTGCGGCCACCCCAGGCCACGCCACCCGCCCCCGGTGCCGCGCGCATCACACCGGCGGCCTTCAACTTCACCGGCAACACGGTGTTCTCCAGCGAGCTGCTCGCTGCCCTGCTCGCGTCCCGCCTGAACCAGCCCACCGACATGGCCGGCTTGAGCGAAGCGGCCAACAGCGTCAGCGCCTATTACCGGCAAAAGGGTTACCTGCTCACGCAGGCCTATTTGCCTGAGCAGGCCTTCGCCGCCCAGGGCGGCAGCGTCACCATCGCCGTTCTTGAAGCGCACGTGGGCCGCGTCACGGTGCGCGTGGAAGGCTCCGGCATTTCGCAGGCCTTCGCCGAAAGCCTGGTGGCCGGCCAGTTGAAGACCGGCGACGCCGTCACCGAATACGCGCTCGACAAACCCGTGCTGCTGCTGCGCGACCTGGCCGGCTTTGAGGCCGCCGCGACCGTCCAGCCCGGCGAGCGCCTGGGCCAGGCCGATGTGCTGGTCACCGTCCAGGCCAAGGGCCCGCGCATGGACGGCTCCGTCAGCATCGACAACCACGGCGCACGCACCGCCGGCGCCGTGCGCGCCGTGCTCAACGCCAATATCAACAACCTGCTGGGTCGCGGCGACGTGGTGGCATTGAGCGCCCAGCACAGCGACCAAGCCGGCTCCGCCCTGTATCGCCTCGGCTACACCGTGCCGGTGGGCAACTCCGGCACGCGGCTGGGCCTGAGCCTGGCGCGGCTCGATTACGCGCTGGGCAAACAGTTCGAGGCGTTGGGCGCCAGCGGCAGCGCCGACATCGCGGGCATCAGCCTGTCGCAGCCCCTGGTGCGCGGGCGCGGCACAAATGTATACGGCTTCGTCAGCGCGGAACAAAAAAAGCTGGTCGATGAAACCCGCACGCCCGCGTTGAAAAGCCAACGCGACATCACCGCGCTCAGGCTGGGCCTGGCGGGCAATTTCGTCGACGAAGCGATGGGCGGCAGCGGCCTGAACAACTATGCCCTCAACCTCACTTTTGGCCGCCTCACGCTCAATGCGGCCGACCAGGCCCTGGACGACGGCCTGGGCGGCCTGCGCACGGCGGGCGGCTTCAGCAAGCTGAACCTGGAATTCCAGCGCTCGCAGTTTTTCGATGCGCCCTACAGCGTTCACTTCGCGGCCCAGGCCCAGCTCGCCTCGAAGAACCTCAGCTCGGCCGAAAAAATGGTGCTGGGCGGGCCCAACGGCGTGCGCGGCTACCCGGTGGGCGAAGGCGTGGGCGACACGGGTTTCCTGCTCAACCTGGAGTCGCGCTACCAGTTCCCGCAAGCGCCGTGGGGCGAGCCGCTGACCTTGCTCGCCTTTTACGACTTCGGGCGCGTGCACTTCAACCGCAACGGCGCCACCGTGCCCGGCAACACCAACACCTTGAGCCTGGGCTCCTTCGGCGTGGGCGCCACGCTGGGCCGGCCCGGCAAGTTCCTCATCAAAAGCTACCTGGCCTGGCGCACCACGCCCGCGCAACCCTCCACCGGCGACCCGGACCGCGCACCGCGCGCCTGGCTGTCGGCCCAGACCTGGTTCTAGTACACCCCCTTCATTCCGAATGCCCATCATGACCGCCACTGCATCCAGCACCCACGCCACCTACCGCCCCTGGGCTGTGCGCACCGTGGTGGTCAGGATCTCGCGCAAGCTGCGCGCCACCTACCGCATCCGCAGCGGCCGCCGCCTGTCGCAGCTGCTTGCAACGCTGCTGGCCGCCGTCTCGCCCTGGGCTACCGCGCTGCCCGAAGGCGCGCAAGTCGTGGCCGGCCAGGCCAGCGTCAGCACGCCCTCGGCCAATGCCATGGTGGTCAACCAGGCCAGCGACAAGGCCGTGCTCAACTGGCAAAGCTTCAACATCGGCGCCGGCCAGTCCATGCAGTTCGTGCAGCCCGGCGCATCGTCCGTCGCGCTGAACCGCGTCATCGGCAACGGCGCCTCTTCCATCTTCGGCTCGCTCAGTGCCAACGGCCAGGTCTTTCTGGTCAACCCGTCGGGCGTGATGTTCGCGCCCGGCGCGCAGGTCAATGTGGGCGGCCTGGTCGCCTCCAGCCTGGACATCGGCAACGGCGACTTCATGGCCGGGCGCTACAGCTTCAGCGGCACGGGCACGGGCGCCGTCAGCAACTACGGCAGCATCAATGCCGCGCGCGGCGGCTATGTGCTGCTGGCCGCGCCGCAGGTCACCAACGCCGGAGCCATCAGCGCCGAGGCCGGCTCCGTTGGCCTGCTGGCAGGCTCGCGTGTGTCGGTTGACGCTTCAGGCGCGGGGCTGGTGCGCTTCTCGGTGGACGCCGCGGCCGCGCAGGCAGCGATCAACAACAGCGGCAGCATCACCGCCGCGGGCGGCCAGGTGGCCGTGCTGGCCAGCGCCATGGGCGATGCGATGGCGACGGTCATCAACCAGTCCGGCGTGATACGCGCCAACTCGGCGGTGGAGCGCAACGGCACGATTGTGCTGAGCGGCGGCGGCACCGGCGTGGTCCATGTTTCGGGCACGCTGGACGCCAGCGGCGCGGCGGCAGGCCAGAGCGGCGGCACGGTGCAGGTTCTGGGCGACAAGGTGGCGCTCGACAGCGGCGCTTCCATCAATGTGTCCGGCGCCGCGGGCGGCGGCACCGCGCTGGTGGGCGGCGATTACCAGGGCGGCAATGCGGCCGTGCAGAACGCCTCGCGCACCTACGTCGCGGCGGGCGCCACGGTGCGCGCCGACGCGACCGACAGCGGCAACGGCGGCAAGGTGGTGGTTTGGGCCGACGGTGATACGCGCCACAGCGGCGCCATCAGCGCACGCGGTGGTGTGAACGGCGGTGACGGCGGTTTTGTCGAGGTCTCGGGCAAACAGCAGCTGGACCTGCACGGCAGCGTTGACGTGGCCGCGCCGGCCGGCACCGGAGGGCGGGTGCTGCTGGACCCGCAGGACATCCTGCTCAACGCCTCGGTCCAGCCCTCGCCGCCCAACAATGCCGACGGCACGCCCGACGTGGCTTTCGCCGACCCACCGGCCGCGAGCACCTACACCATCCAGGTCGCCGACGTCACCGGCTACAGCGAGCTCTACCTGCAAGCCACGAACAACATCACGCTGGCCAATGCACTGGCCATGACGGCGGGCAACAAGGTCCGTTTTGAAGCCGGCAACACGATTGCCCTGAATGCCGCGCTGACGGCCTCCGGCGGCGTGAACCTCTCCGCCGCCAGCATCACCAGCACCGCGGCCGGCACCATCACCACGACCGGGGCGGCCAACACCAATGCCGGCAACGTCACCCTCAACGCCACCGGCACCATCAACCTGGCCGGCGCCATCACCGCCACCGGTGGTGCGGCCGGCGCCGGCAACCCCGGCCGCAGCGGCGGTGTCGTCAGCATCACAGGTGCGGGCGTCACGGTTGCCGCCATCACGGCCAACGGCTCCGCCGGATCGGGCGCGGGGCAAACCGGCGGCGCCGGCGGCAACATCGGCATTACCTCCACCAATGGCATCAGCGCTACCGGCACCCTCACGGCCAGCGGCGCCAGTGGCGGCGCCGGCCCTTCGGTGGGCGGCAACGCGGGCAGCATCAGCGTGGCCAACAGCGGCGCCGGCAATATCGCCATCGGCGCGCTCACCGCGAGCACCGGCAATGCTGTGACCACAGGCGCGGGCGGCACGGCCGGCAGTATCTCGGTCACCAACAGCGCCGCCGGCGCCAGCCTGGGCACCGGCAACATCACCACGACCGGCGGCGCCAACGGCGACGGTGGTTCGGTCGCGCTCAACTCCGCCGGTGCACTGAGCGCGGGCACTGTCACCAGCAGCGGCGGCGGGACGCTGGCCAATACCTCGGGCCGCAATGCCGGCGCGATCAATATCACGGCAGCCGGCGCCATCACCGCGCTGGGCGCTGTTGCGGCCAGCGGCACCGGCGCCAACACGGCCGGCAACGGCGGCAATGCGGCCGCGGTTTCCATCACCGCGACAGGCGGCATCGCCGGTGCGGCCATCAGCGCCAGCGGCGGGGCCGGTGCGGGTGCCAATGCATCAGGCGGCAATGCCGCCGCCATCGCCGTGACCAACAGCGGAAGCGGCAACCTGGTCACCGGTGCCCTGACGGCTCAAACCGGCGCGGCCACCGGCACCGGCGTTGCGGGCACAGCCGGCAGCCTGGCCGTCACCAACAACGCGGCCGGCGGCAACCTCAACACCGGCGCCATCAACACCGCGGGCGGCGCGGGCGGCAATGGCGGCGCGGTCACATTGGCCTCGCAGGCCGGCGTCACCGTGACCGGTACCCTGGGCACCAGCGGCACCGTGTTGGCTGCCGGCACGCGCGCCGGCAGCAACGCCGGCAACGTCACCATCACGGGTGTCAACCGTTCCGTCACCGGCGCCATTACGGCCAGCGGCAGCGCGGCCAACGGCACCAATCAGGCCGGCGGCAATGCCGGTGTGGTCAGCATCACCGGCAGCGGCACACTGGGCACCGTGGCCATCGCGGCCTCGACCGGCGGCGCCACCGGCACAGGCACCGGCGGTACGGCCGGCAGCATCACACTGAGCGGCACAACGGTCGTGGCCGGCGCGCTGACTACCACGGGCGGCGCCAATGGCGACGGCGGCAATATCAGCGCCACCTCGACGGCCGGCGTGCTGACGACGGGCGCCATCATCACCAGCGGCGGCACGGCCAATGCGGGCACCTCGGGACGCAATGCAGGCAGTGTGACACTGCAGGCCACGGGCGGCCTGCTCACCGGCACCACCATCACCGCCAGCGGCACCAACGGCACCCTCACGGGTGACCAGGCCGGCGGCAACGGCGCGGCGATTTCCATCACCGGCAACAGCGGCATCACGGTCACCAGCCTGGTGGCCAGCGGCGGCTCGGCGGTCGGTACCAACGCGGCCGGCGGCAATGCCGGCAGCATCACCCTCAACAACAGCGGCAGCGGCAACATCGCCACCGGTACCCTGATCGCGCAGACCGGCAATGCGCTGGGTACAGGCGCGGGCGGCACGGCCGGCAGCGTCAGCGTCACTAACACCGCCGCCGCAGGAACACTCTCCACCGCGGCCATCACCACCACCGGCGGGCTCAAGGGCAACGGCGGTAACGTCAGCCTCTCGGCCCTGGGCCAGGTGTCCGTGCTCAACAACAACATCAACACCAGCGGCGGCGTCACGGTCAGCGGCCTGGCCGGCCGCAATGCCGGCGCGGTCACCCTCAGTGGCGCCGGCCTCAACATGGGCACGGGCACCATCACGGCCAGCGGCGGCGCGGCAGCGGCCACGTCCAACCAGAAGGGCGGCAGCGGTGCAGCCGTCAGCATCACGAGCACCGATGCCGTGACCATCAGCACCATTACCGCCAGCGGCGGCGCGGGCGGCACGACCAATGGCGACGGCGGCGATGCCGGCAGCATTACGGTACAGAACAATTCGGCCACGACGGGCGCCATTGCACTGGGCGCGCTCACGGCGCGCACAGGTGCAGCGGCGGGTACAGGCGCGGGCGGCGCGGCCGGTAGCACCAGCGTCAGCAATAGCGCGGCCGGCGCTAACCTCAGCACCGGTGCCATAGACAGCAGTGGTGGTGCCGGCGGCAATGGTGGTGCGGTCACGCTGGCCTCGCAGGCAGGCGCCACGGTCACCGGAACACTGAACACCAGCGGCACGGTATTGGCCGGCGGCACCGGTGCGGGCCGCAGCGCCGGCAACATCACGGTGACCGGCGCCAACCGCTCCGTCACGGGAGCCATCACGGCCAGCGGCAGCGCTGGCCTGGGCACCAACCAGGCCGGTGGCAATGCCGGTGTGGTCAGCATCGCAGGCAGCGGCACGCTGGGCACCAACACCATCAACGCCTCCACGGGCGCGGCCACCGGCACAGGCACGGGCGGCACAGCCGGCAGCATCACGCTGGGCGGCACAGCGCTCAACGTCGGCGCGCTGACCACCACGGGTGGCGCCAACGGGGACGGCGGCAATATCAGCGCCACGTCAACAGCCGGCGTGCTGACGACAGGCGCCGTCATCACCAGCGGCGGCACGGCCAATGCGGGCACCTCGGGACGCAATGCAGGCAGTGTGACGCTGCAGGCCGCAGGCGGTTTGCTCACAGCAACCACTGTCACCGCAAGCGGCAGCAATGGCACGCTGGCGGGCGACCAGGCCGGCGGCAATGGCGCGGCCATCAGCATCACCGGCAACACCGGCATCACGGTCACCAACCTCGCGGCCAGCGGCGGCGCAGCGGCCGGCACCAATGCGGCGGGCGGCAACGCCGGCAGCATCACGGTCAACAACAGCGGCAGCGGCAACGTCAGCACCGGCACTTTGACCGTGCAAACCGGCAACGCGCTGGGCACGGGCGCGGGCGGCACGGCCGGCAGCGTCAGCGTAGCCAACACGGCCGCCGGCGGTACCCTGTCCACCGCGGCCATCACCACCACAGGCGGCACCAAAGGCAACGGCGGCAATGTCAGCCTGTCGGCACTGGGCCAGATTGCCACCGCCAACAACAGCATCACCACCAGCGGCGGCGCCACCACCAACGGCCTGGCCGGCCGCAATGCCGGCACGGTCACCATCAGCGGTGGCGGCCTCAATATGGGCACAGGCACCATCACGGCCAGCGGCGGCGCGGCAGCGGCCACGTCCAGCCAAAAAGGCGGTGGCGGTGCGGCCATCAGCATCACGAGCACTGACGCCGTAACCACCGCTGGCATCACGGCGAGCGGCGGCGCTGGCGGCACAACCAACGGTGACGGCGGCGACGCCGGCAGCATCAGCGTGCAGAACAATTCCGCCACGACCGGCGCGATCACGCTGGGCGCGCTCACGGCGCGCACCGGTGCAGCCGTGGGCACGGGCGCCGGCGGCGCGGCCGGCAGCATCAGCGTCACCAACAACGCCGCGGGCGCCAACCTCAGCACGGGCGCCATTGACAGCAGCGGCGCGGCGGGTGGCAACGGCGGTGCCGTCACGCTGGCTTCGCAGGCCGGCGTCACGGTCACCGGAACACTGAACACCAGCGGCACGGTATTGGCCGGTGGCACCGGCGCCGGCCGCAGCGCCGGCAACATCAACATCACAGGCGTCAACCGCTCGGTTACGGGCGCCATCACCGCCAGCGGCAGCGTGGGCCTGGGCGCCAACCAGGCCGGCGGCAACGCCGGCGTGGTGAGCATCACCGGCAGCGGTACCCTGGGTGTCGCCGCGGGCATTACGGCCTCGACCGGCGGCGCAACCGGCACAGGCGCGGGCGGCACAGCCGGCAGCATCACGCTGACGGGCACGGCGGTCACGGCGGGCGCGCTGACCACCACGGGCGGCGCCAATGGCAACGGCGGCAATATCAGCGCTACCTCAACAGCCGGCGTGCTGACGACGGGCGCCGTCACCGCCAGCGGTGGCACAGCCAATGCGGGCACGGCCGGGCGCAATGCAGGCGCCGTCACGCTGCAGGCCACAGGTGGACTGCTGACCGGCACCACGGTGACCGCCAGCGGCACCAATGGCACCTTGGCCGGCGATCAGGCCGGCGGCAACGGCGCGGTGATTTCCCTCACCGGCAACAGCGGCGTCACAGTCACCAATCTGGCGGCCAACGGCGGTGCGGCGGCCGGCACCAACGCGGCCGGCGGCAACGCCGGCAGCATCACCGTCAACAACAGCGGCAGCGGCAACATCAGTACAGGCACGCTGACGGCGCAAACCGGCAATGCGCTGGGCACGGGTGCGGGTGGTACGGCAGGCAGCATCTCGGTGGCCAACACCGCGGCGGCGGGAACTCTCTCTGCCGCGGCCATTACCACGAGCGGCGGCACCAAGGGCAATGGCGGCAACCTCAGCCTGTCGGCGCTGGGCCAGGTGTCCGTGCTTAACAACAACATCAACACCAGCGGCGGCACCACGGTCAGCGGCCTGGCCGGCCGCGATGCGGGCAGCGTCACCATCAGCGGCGCCGGCCTCAACATGGGCACAGGCACCATCACCGCTTCCGGCGGCGCGGCAGCGGCCGGCGCCAGTGAAAAAGGCGGCAGCGGCGCGGCCGTCAACATCACAACAACCGCAACGGTCACCACGGCGGCTATCACCGCCAACGGCGGCGCGGGCGGCACAACCAACGGCGACGGCGGCAATGCCGGCAGCATCAGCCTGGCCAACACGGTGGCCGGCAATGTCACGACAGGCGCGCTGGCCGCGCAAAGCGGCAATGCGGCGGGCACCGGGGCGGGCGGCACGGCGGGCAGCATCAGCGTGAGCAATGCCGCGGGCAACCTCACAACCGGCACGCTTACCACCACGGGCGGCACCTCGGGCCACGGCGGCAATGTCAGTGCCTCCGCCGCAGGCGGCATCGCGACGGTCGGCACCATCACCACCAGCGGCGGCGCAACCACCGGCACAGCCAACGGCCGCAATGCCGGCACGGTAAGCGTCAGCGGCGCGGGCGTTACCACGGCCGCGATCACCGCCAACGGCAGCAACGGCAGCACCACGGGTGCGGGCGGCAACGGCGGTGCGATCACCGTGAACTCCACGGCGGCCATCAGCAGCACCGGCACGCTCAGCGCGATCGGCGGCAACGGCGTGGGTGCCAACCAGGCCGGCGGGCAGGGCGCGGCGGTGTCGCTGGCGTCCACCGGCGGCAATGTGTCGGTCGCCGCCATCGTCACCTCAGGCGGCAATGGCGGCACGGGCGTGGCAGCAGGCGGCAACGCGGGCAGCATCACGCTCGATGCGGCGGGCGCTACGCCCACCGTCACGCTGGCCGGCGGCCTCACGGCGCTGGGCGGCAACCAGGTCGGCGGCGCGGTCTCGGGCGCTGGCGGCACTATTCGCATCAAGGACGATGCCCTGCTCAACGCGGCCAGCATCACGCTGGACTCGCGCGGCGGCAATGCCGGCGCGGGCGTAGGCGCCAACATCCAGTTGGACGGCGCGGTCAACAGCCTGGTTTCAGGCCGTGCGCTGGTGCTGCAGGCAGGCAACGGTGACGTGGCGATCAACGGCACCACCGGCGCGAGCCTGGCCCTGTCGGCACTGACCGTGACCGCCAACGACATCGCCGTGGGCGCCATAGGCGGCGCCTCGGCAGGCGTCACCGGTGCCACCTCACTGACGGCCACCACCGCCGGCGCCGACACCGGCGACATCAGCCTCAACGGCGCACTCAACGTCAATGCGCTGACTCTGGCGGCGGGAAGCGCCCTCACGCAGACCGGCGCCATCAAGGCCACCACCGCGACCCTGACGGCGGGCGCCGGCAACAACATCACGCTGAACAATGCGGGCAATGATTTCACCGGCGCCGTGACAGTGGTGTCGGGGCTCAACGTCAGCCTCGCGGACGCCAACGCGCTGGCGCTGGGCGCGTCCACCATCTCGGGCACGCTGGCCGTGAACACCAGCGGCGCCATCACGCAAACCGGCGCGCTTGCCGTGACCGGCGCCACCACGCTGGCGGCCGGTGCGGTCAACGACATCACGCTGGCCAACGCCGGCAACAACTTCTCCAGCGTGGCCGTCACCAGCGGCAACAACGTTTCGCTGCGCGACAGCAATGGCATCGTGCTGGGTACGTCCACGGCCGCCACCAGCCTCACGGTGGCCGCCGGCGGTGCCATCACCCAGACGGGCGCCATCACCGCACCCACGCTGTCGGCCAAGACGCTGGTCAATGCCGGTGCCGCCATCACGCTGACCAACGCTGGCAACGAGGCCGCCACCGTTAACCTGCAGGCGCGCAATGCCGCGGACACGGCCAATGCAGCCGGCGCCATCACCTACCGCGACGCCACCGGCTTCGACGTGGCCGCTGTCAACACCACCAGCACCTTGGCGCTGCAATCCAACGGCAACATCACCCAGTCGGGCGCCGTCACGGCCGCCTCACTGGCAGTGGCCGGCACCGGCGCGGGCTCGTTGAACCTCGGCACCCAGGCCAACAACATCACCACCCTCAACGCCATCACGGCGGCGGGCGGCTTCGCGCTGAATAACGGCAACAACAGCACAACGGTGGCGGGCAACATCACCGCCACCAACAACGCCGTGGCCATTGACACCGGCACAGGCACGTACACGCAGAACGCCAACATCGACGTGGCTGCCGGCAGCGGGCCCATCACCATCACGGCCGATACGGTCGCCATCGCCGCCAACACCGGCAACAACGCGCTCACCACCAGCGGCGTGCTCACGCTCAAGGCCAAGACTGCGAGCCGTGCCATGTCGCTGGCGGGTGCTGCCGGCTTTGACCTCACGGCTGCGGAAATCACCGCCTTTGCCACTGGCGCCACTGGCCCTATCGTCATTGGCGATACGGCCAGCACGGGTGTGATGACAATCGGCGGGCCGGTCGCCCTGGCCGGCAAGACCCTGACGCTCAATGCCGGCTCCATCACCGATGCAGGTGTGCAAACCATCACCGCGCAGAATGTTTCGCTCAACGCCAACGGCCAGATCGGCACCGACGCGAGCAACGGCATCGACATCTCGGCAACCAACCTCAGCGTCAACACCGCCGGCAATGCCAACGCCTTTGTGCGCAGCACCGGCGCCGTCAACCTGGGCGTGGGCGCCACGGCCTCCAATGTGGGCAGCGGCACGCTGGACCTGGTGGCGGCGGGCGCGGTCACCCAGACGGCGGGCACCGGCAACATCACAGCCGGCACCCTGAATGTCAAAACACTGGTCAATGCGGGCGCAGCCATCACGCTGAACAACGCCGGTAATACGAACACCACGGTTAACCTGCAGGCACGCAATGCCGCGGACACCGCCAACGCGGCCGGCGCCATCCAATACAGCACCGCCGGCGGATACAACGTGGCGGGCATCGCCACGACAGCCAATGCCAGCTTGTCCTCGGGCGGCGCCGTCAGCCAGTCAGGCGCCATCGCGGCGTCAGGCCTTGCGCTGACGGGCGCGGCCGGTGCCTACACCCTCGCAAACGCGGGCAATGCCGTCACCACATTGGCAGCCAATGCTGCCAGCGTGGACTACAAACAGGCGAGCGCGCTGATCGTGGGAACCGTCGGCGCTACCGCCGGCGTGACGGCCAGCGGCACGGTCAAAATTGAAACCACGGGCGCGGCCTCCAACCTCACGCTGAACAACGCCGTGAGTTCTTCGGCGACGGGCGACGCGGTGGTGCTCAAGGCCGGCAGCTCCAATGCGGCCGGCGTCAGCACCGGCGGCCAGCTCATCAACAATGTGGGCGCGGGCGGCATCGTGGCCGCTTCCGGCCGTTACCTGGCCTACAGCGGCGACCCGGGCGCCACGCTCGAAGGCGTCGCGGGCTACAGCAAGCGTTACAACAGCGATGCGAGCTATGTACCGGCCGGCGGCGCCAACACCTTCCTTTACCGCATCGCGCCGACCCTGACCGTCACGGCCGACAACAAGACCAAGGTCTACGGCGACACCAACCCGCTGCTGACCGGTGTGGTCAGCGGCCTGATCGACGGCGACACCGCGGCCGGGGTGGGCGTGAGCTACGCCACCACGGCGGTGGACAGGACAGCCGTCGCGGCCGGCCCGGTGGCGATCACCACCAGCGTGACCAACAACGAAAACTACACCCTGGCCCAGACCAATGGCGCCTTGACCATCACCCAGCGGGCCCTGGCCGTGACAGCCACCGGCCAGAACCGGGTCTATGACGGCGGCACGACCGCCACCGTGACGCTGGCTGACAACCGGCTGGCTGGCGATGTGCTCACCGCCAGCAACACCACCGCCAGCTTCGTCGACAAGAACGTCGGCACAGGCAAAACGGTGAACGTTGGCGGCATCGCCATCACTGGCGCTGACGCCGGGAACTACAGCGCCAACACCACAACCGTGACCACGGCGAACATCACCCAGCGCGCCCTTACGGTGGGTGCTACGGGAATCAACAAGGTCTACGACGGCAATGTCACTGCCGGGGTGACCCTGACGGACAACCGCGTTGCCGGTGATGTGCTCACCGCCAGCAATACCGCTGCCAGCTTCACCGACAAAAATGTGGGTATCGGCAAAGCCGTCAGCGTGAGCGGCATCGGCATTACCGGCACCGACGCCGGCAACTACAGCGTCAACACCACAGCGGCTACCACCGCCGACATCACGCAGCGTGCCCTCACGGTCAGCGCCACGGGAAGCAACAAGGTCTACGACGGCAACGCCACTGCCGGCGTGACCCTGTCCGACAACCGTGTCGCGGGTGACGTGCTCACTGCCAGCAACACCTCGGCCGCCTTTACCGACAAGAACGTGGGAACGGGCAAGACCGTCAATGTGGGCGGCATCGCCATCACCGGCACCGACGCCGGCAACTACAGCGTCAACACCACGGCCGCCACCACGGCGAACATCACGCAACGTGCCCTCACGGTCAGCGCCACGGGAAGCAACAAGGTTTACGACGGCGGCACCACCGCCGGCGTGACGCTGGCCGACAACCGTGTCGCCGGCGATGTGCTTACCGCCAGCAACACGGCCGCGAACTTCGTCGACAAGAACGTGGGTACCGGCAAAGCCGTCAGCGTGAGCGGCATCGGCATCACCGGGACCGACGCCGGCAACTACAGCGTCAACACCACGGCCGCGACCACCGCCGACATCACGCAGCGTGCCCTCACGGTCAGTGCCACGGGAAACAACAAGGTCTACGACGGCAACGCCACCGCTACGGTTACGTTGGGCGACAACCGCGTTGCCGGTGATGTGCTTACCGCCAGCAACACTGCTGCGAATTTTGCCGACAAGAACGTGGGCACCGGCAAGGCCGTCAGCGTGGGCGGTATCAGCATCAGCGGCGCCGACGCCGGCAACTACAGCGTCAACACCACGGCCGCCACCACGGCCGACATCACCCAGCGCGCCCTCACGGTCAGCGCCACGGCGCAAAACAAGGTCTATGACGGCGGCACCGCTGCCACGGTCACGCTCTCCGACAACCGGGTTGCCGGGGACGTGCTGGCAAGCAGCAACACGGCCGCCAACTTCGCCGACAAGAATGCGGGCACAGGCAAGACCGTGAACGTCGGCGGTATCGCCATCTCGGGCGCGGACGCCGGCAACTACAGCGTCAACACAACGACCGCCACCACGGCGAACATCACGCCGGCTTCCATCGCCAACGTCAGCGGCATCACCGCCGCAGACAAGGTGCAGGACGGCACCACGGCCGCCACGCTGGCGACCGGAGCCGCCGCATTTACCGGCCGCATTGGCGCGGATGTGCTCACGGTGGGCGCTGCCACCGGCAACTTCGACACCCCCGCCGTCGGTAGCGGCAAGCCCGTCAGCATCACCGGCATTACCTTGTCGGGCGCGGACGCAGGCAACTATGTGCTGGTCAACCCCACGGCGGCGACGACGGCCAGCATTACGCCGGCGCCGGCCAATATGGCCGAACGCACCGGCGACGCGCGCATTGCCAACGGCACGGCGCTGCCGGTGCTGGAGGCTGACGACAGGCGCGAGCAGGCCTTCCGCCGCGCGGCCGGCATACGGCCCGCCACAGAACTGGCCGAGGCAGCGCAAACGCCGGCTTTCCGCCTGGCGGGCTTTCCCGACACGCGCGACGCCGGCGCACCGGCCCAGCCCGATTGCGAGGCCGCAGCCAACCGCGTGGCTTGCCTGGCCGACGTGGCGCAGGCGGGACAGGGGCAATAAGGGTGCCCGGCCTCTGTTTGTTGTCTGTTTTTGCGGACAGGACAGACTAGCCGGGCGCCATTTCCGGCGGTTATCATGTGGCCGATAACTCACTTCAAAGGGAGCGCGCCATGGCCTTAATGGACTTCATCAAGAAACAGTTCATCGACATCATCCAGTGGACGGAGGACGGCGACGGCACACTGGCCTGGCGTTTCCCGATGGCCGACATGGAGATCCAGTACGGCGCCTCGCTCACCGTGCGTGAGTCGCAGATGGCGGTGTTCGTCAACGAAGGCAAGGTCGCCGACGTGTTCGGTCCCGGCATGTACAAGCTGACGACGCAGACCATCCCGGTGCTGACCTACCTCAAGAACTGGGACAAGCTCTTCGAGTCGCCCTTCAAGAGCGATGTCTACTTCTTCAGCACCCGCCAGCAGATCGACCAGAAGTGGGGCACACCCCAGCCCATCACGATTCGCGACAAGGACTTCGGCGCGGTTCGCCTGCGCGCCTTCGGCAACTACAACTTCCGAATCGCCGACCCCAAGCTCTTCCATACGGAGATCTCCGGCACGCGTGATCGCTACACCACCGACGAGCTTGACGGCCAGCTGCGCGGCCTGGTGCTGCAGAATATTTCCGCCGCCATCGCCTCCAGCAACATCGCTTTCCTGGACCTGGCCGCGAACCAGCTCGTGTTTGCGCAGGCGCTGGCGGCGCAACTCGTGCCCGAGTTTGCAAAAATAGGCTTGAAGCTCGAAGGCATGACGGTGCAGAACCTCTCGCTGCCCGAAGAGCTGCAGAAAATCCTCGACCAGAAAATCGGCATGGGCATGGTCGGCAACGACATGGGCAAGTTCATGCAGTACCAGACGGCGCAGGCGATTCCCAAATTCGCCGAAGGCGCGGGTTCGGGCGGCGGCATTGCCGGCGACGCCATGGGCCTGGGCGCCGGCGTCGCGCTGGGCCAGGTGCTGGCGCAAAACCTGCAACAGGGCCTGCAGGGCGGCGGCAACGCGGCCCAAGCCGCCACGGCCGCCGCGGCGGCAGCCGTGAAGCCCGACGACGTGATGGCCACGCTCGAGAAGCTAGGCGAGCTCAAGGCCAAGGGCATACTCACGCAGGAAGAGTTCGACGCCAAGAAGGCCGAGCTGCTCAAGAAGCTGGTCTGAGAATGTGGCCCCCACGCTTGTCACTTCGTGTACTACGCTGCCCCCCGAGGGGGCCGTCGCTTGCTCGGGGCGGCCCTTCGCTGCGCGAGTCCTCTGTCTGGCGTTGACCTTCATCTGCTGTGACTGACGTCACTTCGCAACGCGCCTACCGCGCGCCGTGTCCCGGCTGCGGCGCGCCCGTTGAGTTCCGCAGCGCGCAGTCCACGCACGCGGTGTGCGGATATTGCCAGAGCACCGTCGTGCGCGACGGCGACACGCTGTCGCGCATCGGCAAGATGGCCGAGCTGTTCAATGATTTTAGCCCTCTGCAGCTGCAGGCCTCCGGCGTCTGGCAGGGCCGCAATTTCACGCTGGTCGGCCGGCTGCAATACAAATACGTGCAAGGCACCTGGACCGAGTGGTATGCCGTGCTGGACGACGGCAAAGCGGCTTTCCTGAGCGAAGACAACGGCGCTTACGTTTTCAGCCTGCCCACCAGCCTGCAGCGCGCTGTGCCGCCGGCCGAAAATTTCCGCGTGGGCGCCAACACGGCCATCAATGCCAAGCCTTTCAGCGTGGCGTCCAATGAGCAGGTTTCGCTGCTCTCGGCCCAGGGCGAGTTGCCGCGCCTGCCGGCGCTGGGCACGCCCTTTGCGATGGTGGAGCTGCGCAGCGCCGACGGCGACGTGCTCAGCGTCGACTATGGTGCAGTGACCGGCGGCGGCACGCCCGCGCTGTCGCTGGGCCGCTCCGTGCTGCTGGATGACCTGAAGCTCACCGGCCTGAAGGACGAATCCACTAAGAACGAAAACGGCAAGCAGTTCAGCTGCCCCAATTGCGGTGCGCCTTTCGAGGTTACGCTCGCCGGCAGCAAAAGCATCACCTGCCGTTCCTGCAACAGCATCATCGACCTCACGCAGGGAACGGGCGCCGCGCTCCGGCATGCCATCCAGGACGAGCCCGTCAGCCCGCTGATCGCGCTGGGCACCACCGGCCAGCTGCAGGGCGTGCAGTGGCAGGTCGTGGGCTTCCAGCACCGTATGGGCTACGAGGCCGACGAACCGGACGAGCAGTTCGGCTGGGATGAATACCTGCTTTACAACCAGAAGCGCGGCTTCACCTTTCTGGTGGATTCCGTGGACGGCTGGAGCCTGGTCAAGCCGATCACGGGCGCGCCTGTCTTCAAGCCAGGCCAGAACAGCGCCGTTTACCTCAAGACAAACTACCCGCTGCAAAGCAGCTACAGCGCCGAGACGACTTATGTCGCCGGCGAGTTTTACTGGCAGGTTCAGCGCGGGCAAAAAACGTTTAACCGCGATTTCACCAGCGGCAGCGCCCTGCTGTCGCAGGAAGAGGCGCCCAATGAGATCACCTGGTCCAGCGGCAACAAGGTGGACGGTGAACTGGTCGCCAAGGCCTTCAAGCTCGAAGGCAAGAAAGACCTGTTCAAACGTTCGGATGCCAAGCCGCTGAGCAGTTCGGCCGGCATGGGCTGCGGCACCATCATCATCGTGGTGCTGCTGATACTGCTGCTGTTGTTTGTCATAGGCCGCTGCTCAAGCTGCGACCCGAGGTATGAAAATTGTTCCTCGTCCAGCAGCTCGCGCAGTTCGGGCGGCTCGTTCGGCGGTTTTTCCGGCGGGGGCGGCCACAAGTAGTGGCTGCCTCTTTGTGCTTTTTCGTTTTGTTCTTCTGCGCAAGCTGGCAGACCTTTTCTGGAGACCATCATGGGACTTGAATGGCTTAAACCCGCTGCTTTCTTAGGCTCTATCCTGTTCGCGCTGATAGGCGTGATCATCTTCTGGCTCAGTTTTGTCATCATCGACAAGATGACACCCTATGACCTGTGGCTGGAGATTGTCGAGAAGCAGAATGTGGCGCTGGCGCTGGTTGTTGCGGCCATGGCGTTAGGCATCTGCGTAATAGTAGCCGCCGCAATCCACGGTTGATTCCCGGCTACTGCGCGAACTGGGGGCGGCGTTGGCCGGTGCTCGGAATCCTCATGTACCCATAGGTACATTCCGGTTCCTGTGCGCCGTCCGCCTTGCCCGCAGCTCGCTCGCTACGCCCTTGACGCCGTCGTGATACCGGCTCGCTTCGCATCGCCTCACCTGCTTCCTGCTATCACCTCCGTCTGTTTTGAACACTGAAACCTCCCCCACCCCCACCCCGCGCCCTCTCGAGGTCGCGCTGCTGGCCAGCGTTTTTGTCGTGGCGGCATGCGGGCTGGTGTATGAGCTGGCGGCGGGGGCCTTGGCTTCTTACCTGCTAGGCGACTCGGTGCTGCAGTTTTCCACCATCATCGGCAGCTACCTGTTCGCCATGGGCATAGGCTCCTGGTTGTCTCGGTTTTTCGAGAGGCAGCTGCCGGCGCATTTTTTGCGCATTGAGTTGATGGTGGCGCTGGTGGGCGGCGCCTTGCCGGCCGTGCTGTTTCTGGCGAACGCTTATGTGCCCGGCGCATTCCGCTTTCTGCTGTATGCCCTGGTGTTGCTGGTGGGCACGCTGGTGGGGCTGGAGATTCCGCTGGTCATGCGCATACTGCGGCGCAACGTCGCGCTCAAGGAGCTGGTCTCGCAGGTGCTGACTTTCGACTACCTGGGCGCGCTGGCCGTGTCGCTGGCCTTTCCGCTGGTGCTGGTGCCGCAGCTGGGGTTGATACGCACCGGCCTGTTATTCGGTCTCATGAACGCCGCCGTCGCATTGTGGGCGTTGTGGCTGTTTCGCGGTGAACTGCGGCACCTCAGGTCGCATGCCGTTGCCTGCTTCGCCGTCCTATGCGCATTGGCGGCCGGCTTTGTGGGCGCCAACCAGATCACCACGCTGGCCGAGGACCATTTCTACCAGGACCGCGTGGTCTTCACCGCCACCACACCCTACCAGCGCATCGTGGTCACCAACGGCCGCGGGGGATACCGGCTGTTCCTCAACGGCAACCTGCAGTTCGCCGAGCGCGATGAATACCGTTATCACGAGGCGCTGGTGCACCCGGTGATGAGCGCGCACGGTGCGCCCAAAAAAATCGCCGTGCTGGGCGGCGGCGACGGCATGGCGGTGCGCGAGATTCTCAAATACCCCAGCGTGGAGAGCGTCACGCTGGTCGAACTGGACCCGGCCATGACAGACCTGTTCAGCCAGCAGCCGGCCTTGAAGCGCCTGAATGGCGAGGCGCTGCTGTCGCCCAAGGTGAAGGTGGTGAACGCCGACGCTTTCCAGTGGCTGGACAAAAGCGCGGACATGTTCGACATCATCGTGGTCGATTTTCCCGACCCGACCAATTTCTCCATCGGCAAGCTCTACACCAACTCGTTTTACGCGCTGCTGGACCGCCATCTCTCGGCCAGCGGCTATGCCGTGATCCAGACCACCTCGCCGTTGGTGGCGCGCCGCAGCTTCTGGACGGTGGCGGCCACGCTGGAGTCGGTAGGCCTGAAGACCGCGCCCTACCACGCCAACGTGCCCAGTTTCGGCGAATGGGGTTTTGTGGTCGCCAGCCGCCGGCCCTTCAGCCCCGCGACCCAGGTCGGCGCCTTGCCGGCCGGCCTGCGCTTTCTGGACCCGCAAACCCTGCCGCTGCTGTTTGATTTTCCGGTCGATATGGCGCGCGTGCCCGCGCCCGTCAACCGTCTCTCCAACCAGGAGCTGGTGCACAGCTACGAGCAGGAATGGGGCAAGGTGCTGCGTTGAAGCGGCGTCCTGACTTCATCTCCCTCTCCCCCTGGGAGAGGGCGGGGGTGAGGGCTGACGGCCTGCGAGACAGGGCGGGCATCACCATCGCCGCCAGCCCCCATCCCAGCCTTCCCCCAGCGGGGGAAGGAGCAAGACCATGAAGCGGCGCGATTTTTTGGCGGCCTCTGCTTTGCCGTTGGCGCTTGCGGGCTGCAAGGAGGCCAGGCACGTCGAAGGCGGCTTCCTGGGCGTCAACCATGAGCGCGGCCACCTGCTGCGGCCCGGCGAGCCCGGCAAAGACCGCGCCTGGCCTGCCCCCTCCGTCACCCGGCGCACCCGTGTGCTAATTGCCGGCGGCGGCGTCGCCGGCCTCGCGGCGGCGCGCGCGCTGCGCCTGCGCGGCATGGATGATTTCGCGATGCTGGAGCTTGAGGACATCGCCGGCGGAAACAGCCGCGGCGGCATGGTCGGCGGCCTGCCCTGCCCGCTGGGCGCGCATTACCTGCCGGTGCCCGGCGACGGCGCGCGCGACGTGCAGGACTTGCTTGAAGAGTTATCGCTGCGCAGGCGCGTGGCCGGCCGCTGGGAGTATGACGAGCGCCATCTGTGCCACAGCCCGCAGGAGCGCCTGTTTATCCAGGGCCAATGGCAGGAAGGCCTGCTGCCCCAGCCGGACATGGATATCGCCCTGCTGGCCGACTACCAGCGCTTTGCGAAGCTGGTGCAGCAGGCCTCGGCCGCCGCGCCTTTTTCGATTCCACTTTCGGCAAGCGCACCGGCATCGGCACATCTCGCGCTCGACGCCCTGACCTTTGAAGCCTGGCTGGACCAGCAGCAGCTCACGCGCGCGCCGCTGCGCTGGTACCTGGACTACTGCTGCCGCGACGACTACGGCGCGGGCCTGGACAGCGTCTCGGCCTGGGCCGGCATCCATTACTTCGCGAGCCGCCACGGCTTCCAGGCGCCGGGCGAGCCGCCGTCGGCCGAGCGCGATGCCGGCGTGCTGACCTGGCCCGAAGGCAACGGCTGGCTGACCCGCCGGCTGGCGGCGCCGCTGGGCGAGCGCCTGCATGCCGGTCGTGTTGTGATCCGCGTCGCCGCGGGCCGGCACGGCGTGGAAGTCGATGCCTTCAACACGGCCACGCAATCGGTGGAGCGCTGGCAGGCCGAGCATTGCATTCTGGCCCTGCCCTTGTTCATCGCCGCCCGCGTCGTCGAGAACCCGCCACCCGCCTTGCGCGAAGCCGCCGGCCAGTTGCGCTACGCGCCCTGGCTGGTCGCCAACCTGCACATTGACTCAGCCCTGCACGACAGGCCCGGCGCCGCGCCCAGCTGGGACAACGTGATCTACGGCGACAAGCCCGGCCTGGGTTATGTCGACGCCACGCACCAGAGCCTTCAGGCCGTGCCCGGTGCCACGGTGCTGACCTACTACCGCGCCTTCGGCATCGGCGCGGCCGGCCGCAAAACCTTGTATGACAAACCCTGGACGCATTGGCGCGACAGTGTGCTGGCCGAACTGTCGGTGCCGCACCCTGACCTGCTCGGCAAGGTCACGCGCATGGACGTGATGCGGTATGGGCATGCGATGAGTACGCCGGTACCCGGCGTGCGTAGCAGCGCTGCGCTGCGGGCGCTGCAGGGGGCTTTGCCGGCGCCTTGGCAGCGCTTGCATTTCGCGCACAGCGACTTGTCGGGATACTCGGTGTTTGAAGAGGCATTCACGCAGGGCCATCGCAGGGCAACTTCGCTGGCGTAGGCTGCGGCCGTGCCATCGGCGGCGCCTCGCCGGCCACTTCCGCGGCGGCGGATTCGATGCGCGCGGATACCTGGGCGGGCATGCCCGGGGACCTTTTGAAAGTCAATCCGGAACGATCTTCAGGCTGGCGAGTGTGGGGTCGTTCCCGTGCACCGCGAGAACATTGATACCCATCTGGAAGTACTTGTAGCCGTGCGCATCAAGCAGGCCTCGCAGCGCTTCCTGGTCGGTCTTGACCCACTCAATCAACAGATGGGGTTTGTACGCGTCGATGCTTTTAAGTGCGCCCGCCAGGCCTTCCAGCTCCATTCCCTCGATGTCCATCTTGATGAGATCCAGGCGGGGCAGTTTGAGGCCATCCACCGTGATCATCCTGACCGTCTGGCTGTTTTGGGCTGAATAGTCGATGGGTTGCCCGATGAACTCGTTTTTGTCGCTTTGGCGCAATTCAAGTGAGCCGAAGCTTCCCGGTATCAGGTAGTTGGGCCTGGGAATCTTCAGCTCGCCCTCCTCGGCCCCCAGCGCGGCGTGGTGCGCTCTTGCGTTAAAGCAGTTGTTGATGGCGATGTTGCCGGCCAGCGCGTAGTAAATCCGCTCCTGGGCTTCGACGGCGATGACCTCGCCCCAGCCGTGCATGTGCCTGGCCCATTCAATGGTGTGAACGCCGATGTTCGCGCCGATGTCGAGCGCGACCACACCGCCGCCGAAAACCTCTCGGCGCAAGGTGAGCAGTTGCAAGACCATGTCGACTTCCTCGGGGTCGAATTCCGAGTTCTGGAGAATCTGATAACCGACACCGTAGCCGCGCGTTTCATCGGCCATGTGGTGGTCGTTGCGGTTGACGATCATGGTCCCGTGATTGGACGAGGCCAGCACGAAAGGCAAGGGACGAGGACCAGAGGCCATGGCGAATTTTCCGGTTGACTAAAGAATTCCGGGACCACCGCCGACGCCAGCGCCGCGCGGGTCATCCGGGCATATTTCTGGGCTTCAGCCGCGCATCAAGGCTTCAATCTCGTCCCCATCAACGGGCACGCCGCGCGTCATCAGCTCACATCCTGTGGAAGTGACCAAAGCATCATCCTCGATCCGGATACCAATGTTCCAGAACTCCTTGGGAACATTCTTCCCGGGCCGCACATAGAGACCGGGTTCAATCGTCATCACCATGCCCGGCCGCAGGATGCGCGAAGGCTTGCGCATGATGGGCTGGCCCATGGCATCCTTGTCGGGGCGCGGCTTGCTGCCGGGTTCGGTGTAGTCGCCGCAGTCGTGCACGTCCATGCCCATCCAGTGGCTGGTGCGGTGCATGTAGAACTGGCGATAGGCGCCGGACTCGAGCACGTCGTCGACCTTGCCGTGTTTGGCCCTGGGCAGCAGGCCGGTGTCCAGCATGCCTTGCGCGAGCACGCGAAGCGCCGCGTCGTGCGGGTCATTAAAGCGCTTGCCGGGTTTGGTGGCTTTGACGGCGGCGTACTGGGACTCCACCACGATGTCGTACAGCCTGCGCTGGGCGGGGGTGAATTTGCCGTCCGCCGGAAAGGTGCGCGTGATGTCGCTGGCATAGCCGTCGAGTTCGCAGCCGGCGTCTATCAGGCACAGCTCGCCGGCCTTGAGTTCGGCGTCGCCGGCGCGGTAGTGCAGCACGCAGGCATTGGCGCCTGCCGCCACGATGCTGGTGTAGGCCGGGAACTGCGAGCCGTGGCGGCGAAACTCGTGCAGCAACTCGGCTTCCAGGTGATATTCGCGCAGGCCGCCCTTGACGGGATTGCGCAGCATGGCCGCCGAGGTCTGCATGGCGCGCACATGCGCGCCGGCCGAAATTTTTCCGGCGCGGCGCAGGATGGCGATCTCGTGGCTGTCCTTGAAGAGACGCATCTCGTCGAGCACACCGCACAGGTCGTGCTGGGTTGGCGGAGCTTCGTCACCCAGGCGCGTTCGGGCGCGCACTTTGTCCAGCCAGCCGTCCACCCGCGTGCCCAGGCCTTCGTGCGTGGCAAACGGAAACCACACCGACTTTTTGTTGGTCAGCAGGGCCGGCATCTGCGCGTCCAATGCCTCCGTGCTGAAGGCCGCATCCACGCCCAGCCGGGCCGGCGCCGCCTTGGGGCCCAGGCGTATGCCATCCCAGATCTCGCGCTCCAGGTCCTTGGGGCGGCAAAACAGTGTGGTCTTGCCGCTGGCGTCAATCGCCAGCCAGGCATCGGGCTCGTCAAAGCCGGTCAGGTAGTAGAAATAGCTGTCGTGCCGGTACGGAAAGTCTGTGTCGCGGTTGCGTGGATATTCACGCGCGGTCGGCAGCAAGGCGACTCCGCCGCCGGCCGCCTTGAGCGCGCGGGCCACGGCGGCACGGCGTTTTTGGTAAATCGTGGTGGTGCTCATGTGCGCTGCGCTTTTTTAGTTGAGGGTGGTGGTCTGGTTCAGCTCTTCCAGCCGGGCCGGCGTGCCCACATCGGTCCAGGGCCCGGTGTACAGCTGGGCGCTGACCTGGCCATTGTCCATCGCCGCGCGCAGCAGCGGCGCCAGTGGGGCTTTCAGGCCCTGCGGGTTGCCCAAAGGCATCGCGTTGAAGAATTCCCGGCGATAAAGACCGATGGTGCTGTAGGTGAACCTGGGCTCAGCGCTGTCTTTGGGCAGATTCAGCGCCAGGCCGTCAGCGCCCAGGCCGAAGTCGCCTTTAGGGTTGTGGGGCGGGTTGGGCACCAGCCAGAGGTGCGCCAGCTTGCCGCCGGCGCTGAAGCGGTCCACCGCGGCCTGCGTGAATTCAAAGCCCGGCACAAACACGTCGCCCGCCAGCAGCCAGAACATGTCGCCGAGCAAGGGCAACGCACGCGCGATGCCGCCGGCGGTTTCCAGCGCGCCGCCGAAGTCGATGCCTTCGTGTGAATAGGCAATGGACAACGAGGGCCCGCGGCTTTGCTGGCTGAAGTGGCTTTCAACCTGCTCGCCGAGCCAGGCGGTGTTGATCACCAGGTCGGTGAAGCCGCCGCGCGCCAATGCTTCGGCATGCCAGCCAATCAGCGGCTTGCCGCGCACCTTGAGCAAGGGCTTGGGCGTGCTGTCGGTCAGCGGACGCATGCGCTCGCCGCGGCCGGCGGCCATGATCATGGCTTTGATGGGTGCAGAGGGCATGGCGGCAGTTTAACGGGAGCCGCTCATGCAGAATGCATGGCCACCGCAACCCGAAAGCCTGACGATGATTCCTCCCGAGATCCACGCTGAGATCATGAGCCGCCTCGCGGCGGCCGAACGCGAGCACGGTGTGCGCATCCTGATGGCGATAGAGTCCGGCAGCCGCGCCTGGGGTTTTGCCTCGCCGAACAGCGATTTCGACGTGCGTTTCATCTATGCACGGCCGGCCGACGACTACCTCTCGCTGGACCTGGAGGACCGGCGTGACGTCATCGAGTACCCCATCGTCGACGACATAGACCTTAACGGCTGGGACCTGCGCAAGGCGCTACGTTTGTTCTGGAAGTCCAACCCGGGTTTTGTCGAGTGGATCCAGTCGCCGATCAAATACATCGAAAACGGTGCGTTTGCTGAAGCGGCGCGGCTGCTGCTGCCGCAGGTTTACTCTTGTGAGCGGGGCATTCACCATTACCGCAGTTCGGCCAAGGGCAACTACCGCGAACACCTGCAAGGCGAGGCAGTGCGGCTCAAGAAGTATTTTTATGTGCTGCGGCCCCTGCTCGCGGTGCGCTGGCTGGAGCGCTACGGTACGGCCGCGCCCATTGAGTTCGCCAGCCTGCTGCACCTGGTTGACGGCGAGACGGAGCTGCTCGCCGACATCGCCGACATGCTGGAGAAAAAACGCGGCGCGCCCGAACTGGGCCTGTCGGCGCCGTATCCGCGGGTCAATGCCTTTATTGAAGCCGAACTCGCCAGGCTGGACGCGGCGATTCCCGCGCCTGACGACCTGCGGCCCGTGCTGCCCTCGCTCAATGCGCTGTTTCTGGCGACCGTGCGCGAAAGCTGGTAAACCGGCTTATTGCGTCTCGCCCCGCTCCAGCGAGCGCTGCTCGGTCCATTCAGGGTTGAAACGCCGTACCAGCGCATCCATCAGGCTGCGCGCCCGGGCCGAGTGGTCGCCGCCGAAGTTGCAGACATAAACGTCCAGCGTCACGGCTTTTTGTTCGGGCCAGGTGTGCACGCAGACATGCGATTCGGCCAGCAGCACCGTGGCCGTGATGCCGCCCGGGCCGTGCTCAGTGTCCGGGAAGGTGTGAAACAGCTGGTTGACGGCCTGCAAGCCGGTGGCCTGCACGGCCTGCACGCACCAGTCGCCCAGGCGGGCGGCGTCGGTGAGCCAGGCGGGATCGCAGCGGCATTTGTAAAGGTCGGCGGTCAGGTGTAAGCCTTGCATGCCCCGACTTTAGACGATGCGCGGCCCCGTTCGGGCCGTAACTTGGTTCCATATCCCGCCAAATCACCCGGCTGGGGCCTAACGGTAAAATACCGGGTTACCCCTGATCTTTCCCCCTCCGGAGCAGCCTACATGGCAAACACGCAAATGATGGCGAATGCGATACGCGCACTCGCAATGGACGCCGTACAACAAGCCAATTCCGGACATCCCGGCGCCCCCATGGGCATGGCCGACATGGCCGTCGCCCTCTGGGGCAGCCACCTCAAGCACAGCCCGCACAACCCCAACTGGTTCGACCGCGACCGTTTTGTGCTCTCCAACGGCCACGGCTCCATGCTGATTTACGCCGTGTTGCACCTGACCGGTTACAAGCTGCCGATTGGCGAACTCAAGAACTTCCGCCAGCTGCACAGCAAAACCCCCGGCCACCCCGAATACGGCTACACCCCCGGCGTGGAAACCACCACCGGCCCGCTGGGCCAGGGCCTGACCAACGCCGTCGGCATGGCGCTGGCTGAAAAGCTGCTCGCCAAGGAGTTCAACCGCGAAGGCCATACCGTCGTCGACCACAACACCTATGTGTTCATGGGCGACGGCTGCCTGATGGAAGGCATCAGCCACGAAGCCGCGGCGCTTGCCGGCGCCTGGAAGCTCAACAAGCTGATCGCGCTGTATGACGACAACGGCATCTCGATCGACGGCCAGGTCGCGCCCTGGTTCATCGACAACACCGCCGTGCGCTTTGCCGCCTACGGCTGGAACGTGCTGGGCCCCATAGACGGCCACGACGCTGAACTGGTCTCGCAGGCCATCGAAGGCGCGAAAAAATCGAACGACAAGCCCACGCTGATCATCTGCAAGACGCACATCGGCAAGGGCTCACCCAACCGCGCCAACACCGCCAAGGCCCACGGCGAACCGCTGGGCGCCGAGGAAATCAAGCTCACGCGCGAAGCCCTGAACTGGCCTTACGCGCCGTTTGAAGTGCCCAAGGAAACCTACGACGCCTGGGACGCCAAGGCCAAGGGCCTGGCCGCCGAGGCTGCCTGGGACGCCAAATTCGCCGCCTACAAGGCCGCCCACCCCGAACTCGCCGCCGAACTGGCCCGCCGCATGAAGGGCGATCTGCCCAAGTCCTTCGCGCAGCTCGCGGTCGACACCGTCATCGGCGCGCACACCAAGGCCGAAACCGTGGCTTCGCGCAAAGCCTCGCAGCTCGCGCTCGAAGCCTTCACCGCCGGCCTGCCCGAAATGCTGGGCGGCTCGGCCGATTTGACCGGCTCCAACCTGACCAACACCAAGTCCACGCCCAGCCTGCGTTTCGACATGAACGGCGAGGTCGTGCTGACGGCCAATGCCGACGGTGTGAGCGCCATCGGCCGCCACATCAACTACGGCGTGCGCGAATTCGGCATGGCCGCCATCATGAACGGCATCGCGCTGCACGGCGGCTACATCCCTTACGGCGGCACCTTCCTGACTTTCAGCGACTACAGCCGCAACGCCATCCGCATGGCCGCGCTGATGAAGCTGCGCGTGGTGCATGTGTTCACCCACGACTCCATCGGCCTCGGTGAAGACGGCCCGACGCACCAGTCCATCGAGCACGCCGCCAGCCTGCGCCTGATCCCCAACCTGGACGTCTGGCGTCCGGGCGACACGGCCGAAACGGCCGTGGCCTGGGCCGTCGCACTCGAGAACAAGAACAAGCCGACGGCCCTGCTGCTGAGCCGCCAGAACCTGCCCTACGCGCCCAAGCACGACCTCGGCAACATCAGCCGCGGCGCATACGTGCTGGCCGAGCCTGAAGAAGTGGGCCTGAACAAGAAGGCCCAAGCCGTGATCATCGCCACCGGCTCGGAAGTGCAGCTGGCGCTCAAGGCGCAGGAACTGCTGGCCGCCCACAAGATCGCCGTGCGCGTGGTCTCCATGCCCAGCACCACCACCTTCGACAAACAGAAAACCGCCTACAAGAGCGAAGTGCTGCCCGAAGGCATCCCCCGCATCGCGGTGGAAATGGGCGTGACCGACGGCTGGTGGAAATACGGCTGCGCCGCCGTGGTCGGCATCGACAGCTACGGCGAATCCGCACCGGCGCCGGTTCTGTTCAAACACTTCGGCTTCACGGCCGAGAACGTCGCCGATACCGTGCGCACGGTGCTGAAGAAGTAATCCAGCCTCCACATCCGTTCGGGCTGAGCCTGTCGAAGCCTCGTTGCTTGGCAGAGACCCTTCGACAAGCTCAGGGCGAACGGACAGGCGGAACACCGGTATTTGAATTTCAACTTCCAGGAGCAACAGAGAATGACGATCAAACTTGGTATCAATGGTTTTGGCCGGATCGGCCGCAACGTGTTCCGCTCGGCGATCAAGAGCTTTGGCGACATCGAAATCGTCGGCATCAACGACCTGCTCGAGCCCGACTACCTGGCCTACATGCTGAAGTACGACTCGGTGCACGGCCGCTTTGAAGGCGACGTGTCCGTCGACGGCAACACCCTCATCGTCAACGGCAAGAAGATCCGCCTGACGCAGGAACGCGACCCCGCCAACCTCAAGTGGGGCGACATCGGCGCCACCGTGGTGCTCGAATCCACCGGCCTCTTCCTGGACAAAGCCTCCGGCGAGAAGCACCTGGCCGCCGGCGCGAAGAAGGTCATCTTCTCGGCGCCGTCGAAAGACGACACCCCGATGTTCGTTTTCGGCGTCAACGACAAGACCTACAAGGGCGAGGCCATCATCTCCAACGCCAGCTGCACCACCAACTGCCTGGCACCCGTCGCCAAGGTGCTCAACGACAAGTGGGGCATCAAGCGCGGCCTGATGACCACGGTGCACGCGGCCACCGCCACGCAGAAAACCGTGGACGGCCCCAGCAACAAGGACTGGCGCGGCGGCCGCGGCATCCTGGAAAACATCATCCCCTCCTCCACCGGCGCGGCCAAGGCCGTGGGCGTGGTGATTCCCGAGCTCAACAAGAAGCTGACCGGCATGTCCTTCCGCGTGCCGACCTCTGATGTGTCGGTGGTCGACCTGACCTGCGAACTTAACAAGGAAGCCACGCTGAAGGAAATCTGCGCCGAGATGAAAGCGCAGAGCGAAGGCGCGCTCAAAGGCATCCTGGGTTACACCGAAGACAAGGTGGTCGCCACCGACTTCCGCGGCGAGACCTGCACCAGCGTGTTTGACGCCGACGCCAGCATCGCGCTGGACGGTACCTTCGTCAAGGTCGTGGCCTGGTACGACAACGAATGGGGCTACTCCAACAAGTGCCTGGAAATGGTGCGCGTGGTTTCGAAATAATTCGCGGCCGCCTCCGCCCAAAAAAGCGCCTTCGGGCGCTTTTTTTTCGGCTTCGCACATCAAAAGACCGCAAGCGGTCAATGTCCATTGAGCCACGGCTGGTCAGCCCGTATGGTCCCCCGCATGCCGCGCCCATGCCGCGCGGCGCAAGGGAGGATTGATCATGGCGCAGCAGCCGTTGCGGGAGTGGCTCGTCCAGAAAAGCTGGGCACAGGGCGTGTATTACAGCAAGGCGGTGGCCTGGCTTTTGCCGCCGGCGGCGCTCGCCGCCGATGCGCCTTACTTCAACATCGCGCGGCAGCACTGGCCGCCTGGCTTCGTGGGCCTGCTGGCCTGGCAGATCACGGCCGAGCTGTTTTTCATCGCCGTGGTCCTGGCCAACCGGTTCTTTCCGCGGCTCGGCAGCAGCGAAGCGGCGCTTAACGCCGCCTGCGCCGGGGCCATGGTGCTGGCCACCTGGGTAGGCGCGGTCCACGGCGCACTGTGGGGCGACCTGTCCATCTATGCCGCAGGCGCGACCTTTGTCGCGGCCGTCATGTGCACGCCCAGCCCGGTGCGCAAGCCCATGTACCTGCTGAGCTTTGGCGTGCTGGGCCTGGCCGCCGCCTTGCGCGGGCTCACGGGCCTGGAGCTTCTCGCCGCATCGGTCAATCCGTTTTGCGTCCTGGTGCTGTGCATGGCGCTCGACAAGCTCATGCTGGCGCGCAACACCGAGCTGTATGCCGAAACGCAGCGCGCCGAGAGCGAATGCGCGCGCGCCGACAAGGTGCTGTACAACGTGCTGCCGGCCTCCATCGCCGATGAGCTCAAGCGCGACGACAAGGTCAACGCCGTGAAATTCGACAACATGGGCGTGCTGTTCGCCGACATCGCCGGCTTCACCACGTTCTCACGCGCCTTGCCGCCGGACGCGCTGGTTCTGGTGCTCAACCAGATCTTCTCGGCCTTTGACGGTCTGGTGGAAAAGTACGCGCTCGAAAAAATCAAGACCATAGGCGATGCCTACATGGTGGTGGCGCACCACCGGCTCGACAGCCTGGGCCGGTTGGCGCTGGAGATGGGCGAGGCCCTGCGGCGCTACAACGCCGCCAACGGCACGGAGCTGGCCATGCGCATGGGCATGCACGCGGGGCCCACGGTGGCCGGGGTGATTGGCGTCAAGCGCTTTCTCTACGACGTCTGGGGCGACACCGTCAACGTGGCCAGCCGCATGGAGGCCAGCGGCGAGCCGGGCGCCGTCCACGTCAGCGAGGCGGTGTACCTGCAGACGCGGCAGCATTTTGATTTTGCCGCGCGTGAGCCCATAGAGATCAAGGGCAGGGGCCGCATGGCCACCTACTGGTTGCTGGGGCCGGCGCTTGAGGCGGGCCCGAAGGCGGGGCCGTACGAGTCCGCCCGAATCCTTGCGGCTTGAAGCGACCCCCACCCGGCGCCCGCCTGGGGCTGCCAGGTGCGCGGCCTAGCGTCCCAGCAGTTCGGCCGGCAAGGCCAGACCGGGCCGCTCATCGTCCCAGGCCATGGCGCTCATCTTCCAGCCTTCAGGCGTCTTGATGAACTGCGTGGAGATCACGCCGCGGGCTTCGAAGGGCTGGCCGTTCTGCGTCCCGGCTTTGCCGTAGGCGCTGTAGCGGTGCGCGATATTGCCGAACACTTGCGTGGTTTCCGACAGTTCCCATTCCCTGAAGCGCGTGAGCGCACCGCTGTCCACCAGCGCCTGGCGCGGTGCGATGAATTCCGCGACGCTGGATATCTCGGGTGTGGACGCCGTGTTCTTGATCAGCAACCCGTCGGCGATGAACAGCCCGTGGATCCGGGCGTAAGGCGGCCTGCCGCCGGGTTCAAAAGACACGGCTTCAAAAAATGCCGCGGCCAGCCCGTCCAACGCCTGTTTCACGGCCTCGGTGGATGTCTCTGTGCTCATCGTCATGGCTCCTGTGCAGGGGCGCGCGTGCCCGCGCTTGCTGCTTCGGACGGCCGCTCTTCGCGCCCGCCCGGGTAGCGCGCAAAGCGCGCCGGCTCACGGCCGTGCACCGGCGCATCGTCCGTGAAAGACCAGCCGCCGAATTGCGTGCGCTGGTAGTCGGCCAGGGTTTGCGCGATCTCGGCCTGGGTGTTCATCACGAAGGGGCCGTACTGCACCACCGGCTCGCCAATCGGTTTGCCCTGCAGCATCAGGAACTCGGCTTCGTCGCTGCCGCTGTTGGCCAGCGCCACGGCCTCGCCCGCTCGCAACGTGATCGCCGCATGGCTGCCGACGGCCTGCCCCGCCACCGTGACCGAAGCGCCCTTGAAGAAATAGAGCTGGCGCTGCGTGCCCTGGCCCGCGGCAGCGGGCAAGGTCCAGCGCGCACCGGGCGCCATGCGGATCGTCCAGATGGCCACGTCGGCATCGGCTTGCGCGGCCCAGGAGTCGGGCGGCGGTGCGAGCGGGGCGGTTTCGGTGCCGCCCATGCGTCCCGCAACGATGGCGACTTCGGTGATGCGGCCTTCTGCGTCGGCCACCGCCTTGCGAGGGATGTCTTTTGACCAGAACATGGTGAAGTGCGGCGCCGCCATCTTGCCGGCCGCCGGCAGGTTGAGCCAGATCTGGAACAGCTCCAGCGGATTGGGGTTGGCCGCGTCCAGCAGGGGGAACATTTCGGAATGCACCACGCCCTGGCCTGCGGTGAGCCACTGCACGTCGCCGCGGCCGAAGCGCGCGGTTGCGCCCAGCGAATCGGAGTGGTCGACCAGGCCCTTGCGCACAATGGTCACCGTTTCAAAGCCGCGGTGCGGGTGCGCCGGAAAGCCCGGCACCGTGCTGCCGTGGTACATGTTCCAGCCGTCCTTGCGTGCGAAGTCCTGGCCGATGTTGCGTCCTGCGAGCGAGGCGTCCGGGCCCATCTGCCCGTTGGCCTTGGGGTAGGCGTCGTCGTGGTAGACGCAAAAGAGGAAAGGATCGAGCGTCGCCCACGGGAAGCCGAGCGGCTGGACCGCAAGGACGGGATGGGCGGAATTTGCTGCGGAAGTGGCGGTGATGTCGGCAGGCATGACAAGGCCTTTCTGGCGTGGGACGTTCAAAGAATGCATATGAGGCCGGCCGCCTGCCCTTCAAGCGCCGGCACCGGCCCGCCCTCCCAGGCTTCTCAGGCTTTGAGTTTCCAGCCGGTGCGGAAGATCCACCACACCAGGCTCAGGCACAGTGCCAGAAAGCCCAGGATAGCCGCCACGCTGACACCCACATTGACATCGGCCACGCCGTAAAAGCTCCAGCGAAAGCCGCTGATCAGGTAGACCACCGGATTGAAGAGGGCGATCTTTTGCCACAGCGGCGGCAGCATGTTGATGGCATAAAACGCGCCGCCTAAAAAGGTCAGCGGCGTCACCACCATCATCGGCACCACCTGCAGCTTCTGGAAATTGTCGGCCCACAGCCCGATGATGAAACCGAACAGGCTGAAGGTCAGCGCGGTCAGCAGCAGGAAGCACAGCATCCAGAAGGGGTGGGCAATTTCATACGGCACGAAGAGGCGCGCCGTGGCCAGGATCAGCAGGCCCAGCATGACGGACTTGCTCGCCGCCGCGCCCACATAACCCATCACCACCTCCATGGACGACACCGGCGCCGACAGCAGCTCGTAAATCGTGCCCGACCATTTCGGCATGTAGATGCCGAAGGCCGCATTGGAGATGCTCTCGTTGAGCAGCGACAGCATGACCAGGCCGGGGATGATGAAGGCGCCGTAGCGTATGCCCTCGATGTCGCCCATGCGCGAGCCGATGGCCGCCCCGAACACCACGAAGTAGAGCGAGGTGGAGATCACCGGCGAGGCGATGGACTGCATCAGCGTGCGGAAGGTGCGCGCCATTTCAAAGCGGTAGATCGCGCGGATGGCGTGCCAGTTCATGCGGCCTCCTTGTGTGCGGCGGGTTTGTCTGCATGCACCAGGCTCACGAAGATGTCCTCGAGCGAACTCTCGCTCGAATGCAGGTCCTTGAAGTCGATGCCGAGCTCGGCCAGCCGTTTGAGCAACGCCGCGATGCCGGTTTCCTCGGTTTGCGAGTCGAAGGTGTAGACCAGGGTGTGGCCCTCGCCGGACAGCTCCAGCGGCAGCCCCGCCAGCGCGGCCGGAATGCTTTGCAGCGGCGTTTGCAGCTGCAGGCTCAACTGCTTCTTGCCGAGCTTGCGCATCAGCACCGTTTTGTCTTCGACCAGAATCAGCTCGCCCTTGTTGATCACGCCGATGCGGTCGGCCATCTCTTCGGCCTCCTCGATGTAGTGCGTGGTCAGGATGATGGTCACGCCGCTGCTCTGCAGCTCGCGCACCATTTGCCACATGCCCTTGCGCAGCTCCACGTCCACGCCGGCGCTGGGTTCATCGAGGAACAGGATGGTGGGCTCGTGCGACAGCGCCTTGGCGATCAGCACGCGGCGCTTCATGCCGCCCGACAGCGACATGATCTTGCTGTCCTTCTTGTCCCACAGGGAAAGGTCGCGCAGCACCTTCTCGATATACGCCGGGTTCGGCGGCTTGCCGTAGAGGCCCCGGCTGAAGCTCACGGTGGACCACACGGTTTCAAACGCGTCGGTCGAAAGCTCCTGCGGCACCAGGCCTATCTTGGCGCGTGCGGCCCGGTAGTCGCGCACGATGTCGTGCCCGTCGGCGGTCACCGTGCCCGAACTGGGCCTGACGATGCCGCAGACGATGCTGATCAAGGTGGTCTTGCCCGCGCCGTTGGGGCCCAGCAGCGCGAGAATTTCGCCGCGCCGGATGTCCAGGTTCACGGACTTGAGCGCATGAAAACCCGAAGCATAGGTTTTGCTGAGTTGCTGGATGGAAATAATGGGATTGGCTTGCACGCGGCATCCTGGTGAAAGTGGCACCGGAAGACCGGTGCCAGAAGAGACCCGGATCATTCTATAGAGCGCGGGTAAAAAATGCCCGCCAAGGGTTTTCAGCGCGGCGCGGCCGTTTGTGAGGGCGCGCTGCCGCTGATTCGGGACAGGCTGTCGTGGGCCCGTCCTACAGCATGCATGGCCGTCCATGGGTAACTTGGACATTCATCCTGTTGTCTGCATCGGAAATGATTCTTTCAAGGCAGCCAGGCATACGGCGACCGCTGCGCGGTTTCCGGATGTTTGTGTTCCGGCAAAGCGTTATGACCGATATCGGTTTCATGCACATGGTCCGTAAAAAAAACAGTTTACGGTCAGGTCCTGTTGACAGGCCCTGGGAACGAACTGTTGGCGCACGCTATCCGTGCGAATTTCTCACCAAGGACCTCTTATGAAATACCCCCTGCTTTTAGCCGCACTTGCCGGCACGCTGGCCCTGAGCGCCTGTGAACGCACGGTTGTCGCGCCGCCTGCCGCCGTTGTCACGGTTCCCGGCCCCGCCGGCCCTGCTGGCGCCACCGGCGCCTCCGGCACCGATGGCGCCAAAGGCGCCACGGGCGCGGGCGTGGGCATTCCCGGCCCGACCGGCGCCACCGGCGCGACAGGTGCAACCGGCTCCACCGGCTATGAAGGCGCCACGGGTGCCACGGGCGCAACCGGTGCCACCGGCAATACCGGAAGGACTGGCCAGACCGGCCAGACTGGTGACACGGTCGTGATCGTTCCCGCACCGGCCCGTTAAGTCGCCAACAGCTCGTAGGCTGCACAGGCCGGCGCATGCGCAAGCGTTCGCTGGCCTTTATTGATTCCGCGGTGGATCACGCGGCCGCAGTTGCCCGCAATGCGGGAAAAGGCTCGCGCCAGGCCGGCAGTTCGTTGAGCTGCGCATGCCAGCGCCGGATTTCCGGAAAGGCCTGCAGCGGCAGCCCGGTCTTGCCCGCATGAAAACCCGAGGCGTAGGTTTTGCTGAGCTGCTGGATGGAAATAATGGAGTTGGCTTGCACGCGGCATCCTGATGAGAAGATGTGGCACCAGAAGAGGCACAAATGACTCTATAGAGAGCAGAGAAAAATGCAGGGACCAGGGCTTTCCTGAAATCCCCTGGACCGACGCTTGCCGAAAGTTCAGATCGACGTCTTTGTCCGTGCCGGTTCGAAGCGCTCGCCTCGGCCCCGTCCTGCAGGGCACGAGGATCAGGGCCGCCGAAACGAAAACGACTGCCGGGCCCAGTATGCAGCGCGCAGCGAATCCAGCCGCACCACGCCCCCGGTGGAAGGCGCATGCACAAAGCGGTTCTCACCGACGTAGATGCCGGCGTGGCTGGCCACGCCTGCCTGCACAAACACCACCAGGTCGCCGGTACGCGCCGAGTCCGCAGGCACGGGTTGGCCCCAGTTCACCAGCGCGGCCACGGTGCGCGGCGACGCGATGTGGGCGCGCGAACGGTAGACGTGGCCTATCAAACCGCTGCAGTCAAAGCCGGACTCCGGCGTGTTGCCGCCATAGCGGTAAGGCGTGCCCACCAGGCTGATGGCATAGAGCGTGACGTCGTTCGCCTCCTCCACAGACAGGCGTGGCGGTGCCGTAGATGCGGAAGAAGGCGCTGATGGCAAGCTGCCGCAGCCGCCGAGTGCCATGAGGGTGGCCAGTGCAAACAGGACGGCAAAGACCGCTTGGGGAATTGTTTGAGGTCGAGGTGCGCGCGCGGCATGGGGCATCGCTGCATTGTGTCAGCCGGGATGTGCAAGGGCAACCGGGCCGTGCGGCCGCATTGCCCGGTGGCTTGCCCTGTTGTTTTCACGCGGCTCACAAACCTTCAGGCGGCCGCCGATTGCGGGAAAGGCTCGCGCCAGGCCGGCAGTTGCTGCAGCCGCTCATGCCAGCGCCGGATATTCGGGAAGCCGTCCAGTGGCATGCCCGTCTTCCCGGCATAGGGCAGCGTGATGGCCACCGCGAAGTCCGCCACCGTCAAGGCATGGCCGACAAGGTAGTCGCGCCCTTGCAGGTGCGATTCCAGAACCGCGGCGTAGCGCTCGAAGTCCGGCGTCACCCTCGCAATCTCGGCCGGGTCGGCCTGGCTCCGAAGAAAGCGCGGCTTGATGATGTGCTCGAAGTAGAAAGTGCTCGCGGCCGGTGCGAACTCGGTCGCGTCCCACATCAGCCAACGCAGCACCTCGATGCGGCGTTCGTCCCGCGGCCACAAATCCGAGCCGGCTTTTTCGGCCAGGTGGCACATGATGGCGTTCGATTCCCACAGCACCAGCTCGCCGTCGACCAGCACCGGCACCTTGGCGTTGGGGTTCATCGCACGGAATTCCGGCGTGCGGTGTTCGCCTTTTTCCAATGTAACGTGGATGAACTCCACGGGCAGCTCCAGGTGCCTGGCGACGGCGCAGGCTTTTCGCGGGTTCAGCGTGTCCGAGTAATAAAGCTTCATGGGCTTCTTTCCATGCTGTGAGTTTTACGCGGCCATGCGCGGCAGGTCGGACCACACCGGCCTGACTTCTATGGTTGCGGCGCGGGCCATGGGGTGGCCGGCCGCGATGTCGATCGCCTCCTGCATGCCGGCGCATTCAATCAGCCCGTAGGCCGCCATTTTTTCCGCGCTGTCGGTGAAGGGGCCGCTGCTCACCTTGCGTTTGCCGCCGCGCACCCGCACCGTCATCGCGTCGCCGGGCGGGCGCAGCGGGTTGCCGTGCTGGAGGATGCCGCGGCCCTGCATGTCATGGACCCAGGCGCCTATCTCGGCCACCAGCGCCGGCGTGGGCGCGAAGGCCGCGTCATGGCAGATGATCAAGAGAAACTGCATGTGCCACCGCCTCAGGGCATGGGCAGGGGCTTGATCACCATCCACGACACGCCGAAGCGGTCGACCACCATGCCGAAGGACGAGGCGTAAAAGGTTTTCATGATGGGCATTTCCACTTTGCCGCCGTCGGCCAGCGCATTGAAGAGGCGGTTGGCTTCGGCGTCGCTGGCCGCGGTCAGCGACAGCGAAAAGCCCTTGAACTCCGGCTGGCCGGTGCCCATGCCGTCGGAGGCCATCACTTCGCTCTCGCCTATCCTGAAGCAGGCGTGCATGACGTTGTCGCCCGGGATGGCGGCGCCGCCAGGGCCGCAGCCCTCGGTCATGGGTTCGGGGTTTTCCTTGAAGCGCATCAGCATCTTCACTTCGGCGCCCAGCGCCTTGCGGTAAAAGTTGATGGCCTCTTCGCAGCGGCCGTTGAAAAACAGGTAGGACTGGACAAGCATGGTGGGCTCCTTGGTGGGTTGACAGGGGTTGGTGGGGTTTGGGGTTTCAGGCGTTCTTTTGCGCGGCGTGGGCTTCAACGTTCATGTGAACCAGCTCCCAGATGTGGCCGTCCAGGTCTTCGAAGCCGTGCTGGTACATAAAACCGTGGTCCTGCGCCTTGCTGGGTGTGGTCGCGCCACCGGCCACGGCTTTCCTGACCATCTCGTCGATCTCTTCGCGGCTGTCCGCCGAAAGGCAGATCAGCACCTCGGTGCTCTTGCGCGCGTCGACCACCGGCTTGGGTGTGAAGGTCTTGAAATAGTCCTCGACCAGCAGCATCACAAAATTTTCCTCGCTCACGATCATGCAGGTGGCGTTCTTGTCGGTGAATTGCGGGTTGAACCTGAAGCCCAGCGCGGTGAAAAATTTGACAGACCTGTCCAGGTCTTTCACGGCCAGGTTCACAAACATCTTGGTGCTCACGGGGATCTCTCCTTCGATGAATAACGGGTTGGGTAAACGGCGTGGGGATTCCTTAGGCCCTGTCGTAGGCTTCCTTGAGGTCCTTGATATTGATCTTGCGCATCTTGAGCATGGCGCCCATGGCGGCGCCGGCCTTGGCCGGGTTTTTGTCGCCCAGCATGTCGCCGAGGACAGTCGGGATGATCTGCCAGGACAGGCCGAATTTGTCTTGTACCCAGCCGCACTGGTTGGGCGCGCCGCCGGCCGACAGCTTGTCCCAGAGTTCGTCCACTTCCGCCTGCGTCTTGCAGTCCACGAACAGCGAAATCGCGGGTGTGAAGCTGAAATGCGGGCCGCCGTTGAGCGCCATGAACTGCTGGCCTTCGAGCTCGAAGCTGCCGGTCATGACCGAACCTTCGGGCCCGGGGCCTTCCTTGCCGTAGCGCCTGAGCATGGTGATCTTCGAGTTCTTGAAGATGGAGACATAAAAGTTCATGGCCTCCTCGGCCTGGTCGTTGAACCACAGGAAGGGGGTGATTTTTTGCATGTTCCGGTTCCTTGTAAGGCGTTTTCAAAGGGGAAATTCGAAATTCGGGGTCTTGCGCGGTGGCCCAATCAGCAGTATTGTGTACACCGTCCACAAAAGAATAGCAAAGATAATGAACGCTGTCCACATAAATAAGTAACAAGCCATGTCGAGCGCGCCCCAGATACCGCCACCCCGCAGCACCTACCGCCACGGGGACTTGCGGCGCGCCTTGCTGGAAGCCGGTGTCGAGCTGGCGCGCACGGGCGGGCCCGAGGCCGTGGTGTTGCGCGAGGCCACGCGCCGGGCGGGTGTTGCGCCCAACGCGGCCTATCGCCATTTCGAGAATCGCCAGGCTTTGCTTTACGCGGTGCGCTCCGTCGCGCTGGCGGCGGTGGCCCGCGCCATGGAGGCCGAGCTGGCGGCCGTGCCGCCGGATCTGCCGCCGGCTGAATTTGCCCGCGACAACCTGCGTGCGGTCGGCACCGGCTATCTGCGTTTTGCGCAGGCCGAGAGCGGCCTGTTCCGCACGGCCTTCGGCCCTTCCGACGACCTCACGAAAAGAGGCCAGGGCACGCCGGGCGACAGCGAACGCAAGGGCCAAAGCGGCCTGGACCCTTTCGAGCTGCTGGGTTCCGCCATCGACAAACTGGTGGATGCGGGCGCGATGTCACCCGAACGCCGCCCCGGCGCCGAGTTCCTGGCCTGGTCGGCGGTGCACGGCCTGGCCATGCTGGTCATCGACGGCCCGCTGGGTCCCATCCTGGGCCCGCAGATGCAACAGGTCGGGCAGCGGCTGATTGATATGGTGGAGAAAGGCCTGTGCGAGAAGCAGGCCTTGTGAGACTCCCGGGGGGCCCGGACTCAGAAGTTGTGCTGGATGCCCACGCCGTAGACCCGGATCACGTCGTTGGCCACGCGGTTGTTCGGGTCCTGGCGGTCATAAAAAGCGTAGAGCGAGGTGCGGTTGCTCATCTTGTAGGAGTAGCCCGCCTGGAAGCGTTTGAGCTTGGCAGCCGGATCGCTCTGCACGTCCTTGCGGATGTAGTTGGCCATGACCTTGCTGGTGGGCGTCAGGTCCCACGAAGCCCCGATCATCTGCGCATCGACCTTGCTGCGTGACAGTGGGCCGCCCGCGAAGTTGTCGCGGTTGTAGACCGCCCAGGCACGAACCTCGCCGAAGTCATAGGAGCCGACCAGCATCCACTTGTTCCTGAAGTCATTGAGCAGCGCGCCGCCGCGCTTGCTGTCGGTGCCGTAGCCAAAGCCCAGGCCCAGCGGKCCGCCGCCYTCGCCGTAGCTGACCGAGACATCGGTCTGCTTGTARTCGCCCTCAAAGCGAATCGGGCCCGCGGGAGTTTCCGCCARGCCTTCACCGTTGAGGTAATGGCCGGCGCGGAACACAAAATTGCCGATSACCGGACTGGCATAGCCWATGGCGTTCGACACCCGTGTGCGCGCATTGAAGATGGAGGTGCCGATGGCGGTGGCGCCCGCATCGTGGATGACGTATTCGATGTTCCGGCTCAAGATTGCGTAGATCGGCGTGCGGCTGGGCGCGGCGGAGTCGATACGGCCGATGTTGACGACGCCGAAGTCGCCGCCGATTCCCACATAAGAGTTGCGGTACATCGGCGTGCTCGACGCCCCGGTGTCGGAAGAAATTCCCATCTCCAGCCCGAAGAGGGTTTTGAGCCCGCCGCCCAGGTCTTCAACCCCCTTGAAGCCGAGCCGGGACGCATTGCCCGTGATCAGCGTTTGCGAAACGGAGCCGGTCTTGGAGTTCTCAAAGCTCGTATCCATTCGTCCGTAAATCGTCACCGTGCTTTGTGCCAGTGCGGCCACGGGTGTTATTGCGCCGGCGGCTACCGCAGCCAGGCAGATCATCTTGAATTTCATCCCTCACTCCTCAAAAGTTTTTATCGATGGCGGAGATTCATCGCCGCCGCTTGGGTTTTCGCGGGCAAAGTTTGCCCCGGCCGCGGAAGATTTCGTCTTCAGCGGGGCTGCAAATTCAGGGGGAAAAGCGCGGGCCTCAGCCGTCCGGCTGCGGCGTGACGCCAGGGTGGTGGAGATTCATGCGCAAGGCTTGTTAACAGGCCCTAGTCCAGAACAATCTTGTTGGCCTGCGCCACGTTCTTGAAGAACTGGATGCGCTGGATGACTTCCTGCCGGTACTCGGCGGGCCGCACATTCTCGGGAAGCATGGCGCCGCGCTTGCGCCAGATTTCCTGCGTGTCCTTGTCGCGAAGAATGCTGCGCATCGCGTCATACAGCGTCTGGATGATGGGCTCCGGCGTCTTGGCCGGTGCCGCCAGCCCCGTCCATGAGGTGAGGTTCAGGTCGGGCAGCTTGAGCTCCTCAAAAGTCGGAACGTCCGGCAGCTGCGGCACGCGCAGCGGCGCGGCGACGGCCAGCGCGCGCAGGCTTCCGTTCTGCAGCATGCCGAGGTTGGACGACAGGTTGTTCCAGGTCAGCTGCACCTGCCCCGACAGCAGATCCGTCAGCGCGGGGCCGGAACCCCGGTAAGGAATGTGCGTGATGAACAGGCCCAGCTTGGCCTTGAGAAGCTCCATGCTCAGATGCGCGACTGAGCCGTTGCCCGACGATGCGTAGTTCAGCTTGCCCGGATTGGCTTTGGCATAGCGCACAAACTCGGCGAAGTTCTTGACGGGCAGCTTGGCGCTGGCGACCAGCACATTGGGCAGCCTGTCGATCAGCGTGATGTAAGCGAAATCGTTGACCGCGTCATACGGCAGGCTGCTTGACACCGCGGGGTTGACCACATGGGTCGACTGCGAGGTGACGACCAGCGTGTAGCCGTCGGGCGCGGCCTTCGCGCCAATGCCTGTGCCTATGGCGCCGCCCGCACCGGCCTTGTTGTCGATCACCACCGGCTGGCCCAGCAGCCTGCCGAGCTTGTCGGAGATGGCGCGCGCCGAAATGTCCACCGCGCCGCCGGGCGGGAAAGGCACGATCAGTGTGATGGGGCGGTTGGGCCAGGCGCGCGCCTGGCTGAATGCCGGGCAGGCTATCGTGCCGACGGCGCCGGCCGCCATGCCGAGAACCTGCCTGCGGTTGCGGATGAATGTCATGCTGTGTCCTTGAGCTTGGCCTTGCGTTCGGCCTGAAGGGTTTCTTCCCTGATGTAGTTCGCGATGTCCTGCAGCACCAGGTGAATGCGCTTCCTGAGTTCAGGAAACTGCCGCTTGGGCTCGCGTGTTTTTTCGTTGAGGTAAAGGCCCCTGTTGATCTCGATCTGCAGGCTGTGCCGCCCGAGCGCGGGCCGCCCGAAAGTGCGCACCAGGTCCTGGCCGGCATAAGGGTCGTTCAGCGCCACCGTGTAGCCGTGCCGCCTGAAGGCCTCGCCCACAAAATCCATGAAAGGCGCGCCGCAGCTCGCGCCATGCAAGTTGCCCAGCACGACGTCGGCCAGGGGTTTGTCCGGAAGCCCCAGGCGTGCATAGGCATTGCTGGGCATGGAATGAAGGTTCAGGTGCCACCATCCGCCCTGCCGTGTGCCGGCGCCGGCCAGCGCGTCCGCCAGCGCGCGGCGGTAGGGCCGCCAGCAGCTCTCAATGCGCTGCGCAACTTCGTGGGCGTGGAGCTTGCGGTTGTAGATCGCCTCCAGAGCCGGCGTCTTGCTGAACACCAGGCCATTGCCCAACCTCACGCAGCGGTCCGACGGTGAAACCGGCCCGCTCCATTCGCCGTCCAGCATCGCCAGGTCGATGTCGTCCTCCGCGCGGTTGGTGTCGATGTAGCTGCGCGGAAAGGTCGCGTGCACCAGCGTCGCGCCCACCAGCGGCGCATCGCTCCACAGCTGCTCGATCAGCGTGTCCTCGCATTGCCGCAGCTGCTGCAGCTCGATCGCGAAGTCGAAGTCCTGCGGATAGTAGGTGCCGCTGTGCGGGGAATCGCACACGAGCGCGATGGGATCGCCGGTGGGGCGTAAGACTTGGACGGGTGCGGTGTTGCTCATGGGCCGCAGTGTGCCGCCGAGGCCGCCGGGGGGCAAACGACAATTTCAAAGAGAGTGATTAGATGATCTAATTGCACCCATGAAATTCAAGTCGCCCTCGCTGGCCGAATTGCACGCCTTTCTCGGGGTCTGCCAGCTCGGCAGCTTTCGCCAGGCTGCCGAGGTCCTTTCGGTGACCCAGGGTGCCGTCAGCCAGGCCATCCTGCGGCTGGAGCAAAGGCTGGGCTGCAGCCTGTTCGACCGGCAAGCGACCGGCGTCGTGCCCACGGCCCGCGGGCGCGAATTCCAGAAGCTGGTGGAGGTGCATGTGGCCGGGCTGGAGTCGGCGGTCACGCAGTTCGGCGGCGCCCCTTCGCAGCGCAAGGTCAGGGTCAGCGTCCTGCCGACTTTGGGGACGCGCTGGCTGGTTCCCAGGCTGGCCGGCTTTCAGTCCCTGAACCCGGGCATTGAAGTGGAACTGCGCCAGTTCCGCTTTGATGAAGACTTCACGCGTGACGATGTGGACCTGTGGATCGCGCTCAAGCTGCCCGGCAAAAAGTGGCCGCGCGGCATCCAGGGGCGTTACCTGCTGGGCAGGGAGATCACGCCGGCCTGCACACCCGCGCTGGCGCGCAACATCAAGCGCCCCGAGGACCTCGCCACACGCCCCCTGCTCCATCACATCAATTATCCGGCCAACTGGGCCGTCTGGATGGAAGCCGCGGGCGTGAAAAAACCCCTGCCCGCGCTGGGCCCCGGCTTTGACCTGGGCAACAACCTGATCGTCGCGGCTACCGCCGGCATGGGCGCCATCGTCATCCAGCCCTGCCTCATCGAAAGCGAGTTGCGCAGCGGCCAACTGGTCCTGCCTTTTGACACCCGCGTCGCCACGGGCCGCAGCTACTACCTGTGCCAGCGCTCGGCCACCGCCAACACCAATCGCGCGGTGGACGCGTTCGCCGCGTGGCTGCAAGAGCAGGCCAGCGACGCGGCCTGAGCCAAGTGCCTGCTCAGGTGCCGTCCGGCTCCGGGCGTGAAGGCAGGCCCATGCCCGTAGGCAGCCCCTCGCGCAGCGACTCCACAAAGCGCCGCAGCTTGGCCGGGTAAAAACTCGAATAGGGATAGATCAGCCAGACCGGCAGCGGCGCGGCGCACCACTGCGGCGCCAGGTGCAGCAGCCGGCCCTCGGCCACGTCATCGCCCACCAGCCAGCTTGAGGCAATGCTCGCGCCCAGGCCCAGCAGTGTGGCGTTGCGCAGCGCAAACAGGCTGTCCGTGCCCAGGCGCGGCCGTATCGCGAAGCGGTACTCCTCGCTGTCCCGGCCGGCATGGCGCCGCGTCAGCGTGACCTCGTTACGGTAAAAGGTCTGCAGCGCCAGCCAGGGCAGGGCCTGCAATTCCGCCGGCTGCAGCGGCGGCGGCCTGCCCTGCAGCAGCGAAGGCGCGGCCACCACGATGCGACGGATCTCGGCGATCTTCACGGCCACCAGCGAAGGGTCTTCCACCGCGCCCACATGCACCGCGCAGTCTATGCCCTGGGTGATGAAGTCCGGCGTGCCGTCATGCAGCAGCCATTCCACCGTCACGCGTTCGTGGCGCCGCAAATAATCGACCACCGGCCCCACCAGTTGCTGCTGGCCCAGTGCATGCGGCACGACCACGCGCAGCGTGCCTTCCGGCACTTCCTGGGTGCCGCGCAGGTCGGCCTCAAAGGCGTCCCAGTTGCCCAGCAATTCCTTGGCGCGGCTGAAGCAGCGCTCGCCGTCCTCGGTCAGCTTCATCGCATGGGTGGAGCGCTGCAGCAGCTTGAGCCCCAGGGATCGCTCCAGCGCCTGCAGGCGCCGGCTCACCGTGGGCTGGGTGGCATTCATCTGCGCGGCGGCGGCCGACAGGCTGCCCGCCTCCACGATGCGCACAAAGGTCTGCATCAGTTCAATCCGGTCCGGCGCGGTTTTCATGGGTATCCGTTCTGCGTTCTTACATGCGTTTGACGTATGACCATTGTGCCCAATAGCCGTCTTCACAGCGCAAAACTCGGCCCGCATACTCGCGCTCTGCCTCAAACCTGGATTCTTGCCATGACTTCCACTCTTTATACGCATGACCACACCGCGCCGGCACTGCCGCTTTCGCTGATCCTCCTGCTCGCCACCGGCGCCGGCCTGGCCGCGGCTTCGCTGTACTACAGCCAGCCCATGCTGGCCCTGCTGCTTGCCGAATTCAAATCCACGCCCGCCGCCATCGGCCTGGTGCCCACCTTGACCACGCTCGGTTACGCGCTGGGCATTGGCCTGCTTGCGCCGTTGGGCGATCGTTATGACCGCCGCCGCATCATTCTGGGCAAGTCCGTGGCCCTGGTGCTGGCCTTGCTGCTGGCCGCCGCCGCGCCTTCGGTGACGGTGCTCGCGCTGGCCAGCCTCGCGATCGGCCTGGCGGCCACGCTGGCGCAGGACATCGTGCCGGCCGCCGCCACGCTCGCGCCCGAAGCCCAGCGTGGCAAAACCGTGGGCACGGTGATGACCGGCCTGCTGCTGGGCATCCTGCTGTCGCGCGTGGTGGCCGGCGTCGTGGCCGAGCAGCTCGGCTGGCGCAGCATGTTTGTGGCCGCGGCCGTCAGCATCGCGCTGCTGGGCGTGGCCGTGTGGCGGCGCCTGCCGCGCTTTGAGCCCACCACCCAGCTGCCCTACCTGGCGCTGCTGGGCTCGCTGGCCACGCTGTGGAAGCGCCATGGCGCGCTGCGTCGCGCGGCCCTTGCCCAGGGGCTGATCAGCATCGGCTTCAGCGCCTTCTGGTCCACCCTGGCCATCATGCTGCATGCCGCGCCCTTCAACCTCGGCAGCGGCGCGGCCGGCGCCTTCGGCCTGGCGGGCGCTGCCGGTGCACTGGCCGCGCCGCTGGCCGGCCGCCTTGCCGACAGCAAAGGCCCCGAAGTCGTGACCCGGCTGGGCGCGGCGCTGGTGGCCGCGGCCTTTGTCGCTATGGCTGCCGGCCCCGACCAGCTCTGGCTGATCGCATTGGGCGCCGTGGTGTTCGACCTGGGCGCGCAAGCCACGCTGATCGCGCACCAGACCATCATCTACAGCATAGAGCCCGCCGCGCGCAGCCGCCTCAATGCCGTGCTGTTTATCGGCATGTTCAGCGGCATGGCCAGCGGCGCCTGGCTGGGCAGTGTGGTGCTGGCGCGGGCCGGCTGGCAGGGCGTGTGCGTGATGGCTGCGGTGTCCGGTGTAGCAGCCTTGGTAGTGCGGATGTGGCCCGTGAAAAAACTCGCGCCTTGCCCGGCTTGATCACCGTCGCACTCCAAAAAAAAAGGGCCTCACGCGAGGCCCTTTTTATTTGCACACCGCAGCTCAGGCCGCCAGCGCTTCCTGGGGGAAATCCGTCGAAGCGGCCAGCGCCCGCCAGTCCTTCAGCTCCTTGTCCACAAACGCATGCTTGTCCGCAATCGTTTGCAGCGTGTCGGTGCCCAGGGGCAGGCGCAGCGGCGGGGCACTTGCATCCACCAGCGCCAGCATGGCCTGCGCCAGCCGCAGCGGGTCGCCGGGCTGGTTGTGGTTGATGCGCGTGGCGGCCGCGCGCACCTGGCCGGCGCTGGCGGCGTAGTCGTCCAGGATGCGCGGCGACACCGCCAGCGAATTGCTGTCCAGGAAGTCGGTGCGGAAATACCCCGGCTCCACCACCGTCACATGGATGCCCAGCGGCGCAAGCTCGCCGTGCAGCGCTTCGCTCAGGCCTTCGACCGCAAACTTGGTCGAGCAGTACACGCCAAAACCGGGGCCCGACTGGTAGCCGCCCAGCGAGGAGATGTTGATGACGTGGCCGCTGCGGCGCGCGCGCATGGCCGGCAGCACGGCGCGCGTCACGTTCAGCAGGCCGAACACATTGGTGTCATACAGGCGCCGCACCTCGTCCGCCGTGGCTTCTTCCACCGCGCCCAGCAGGCCGTAGCCCGCGTTGTTGACCAGCACGTCGATGCGGCCAAAGCGCGCCAGCGCGGCCTGCACCGCGGCCGCCGCCTGGGCTTCGTCGGTCACGTCCAGCGGCAGCGCCAGCAGCGCCTCGCTTTCGGGAAAGCGCTTTTGCAGCGAAGCCGCATCGCGCGACGTCGCCACCACCGCCTCGCCGCGTGCCAGCGCCGCTTCGGTGATGCGCGCGCCTATGCCGCGCGCCGCGCCGGTGATCATCCACACGCGTTTGAAATCGGTCTTTGCATTCATGGTCTTGCCCCTTGAAAAAAAGTTGTTGAGGAGGGCAATGTAGGATTTCCATTAGGTGTTGAATAGCTGTCATTCGATGAGTTCATAATCAAGCAAATCGTGATAATCACGCCCCAGCCCCAGGAGAAGCACCGTGGCACTGAACGAATTGCGCGCCATCGCCACCTTCGTCAAGGCGGCCGAACTCGGCAGCCTGCGCCAGGCCGCCGCGGCCCAGGCCATCACGCCGCAGGCCGCCAGCCAGGCGCTGGTGCAGCTGGAGCGCCACCTGGGCGTGCGCCTGTTTCACCGCACCACCCGCAGCTTGAGCCTGACCGAAGAAGGCCAGCAGTTCTTGCAGGCCGCGCAGCCCGGGTTGTCCACCCTGCAGCGCGCCCTGCACGGCGCACGCCGCGGCCGCGAGGAGATCGCCGGGCCGCTGCGCATTGCCGCGCCGCGCTCCATCATGCTGGAGGTGCTGTGGCCGGTGCTCGAGGAATATTGCCGCCGCCATCCGCAGATCGAGCCCGACATCCAGATGGACGACCGCATAGGCAACTGGGTCGAAGACCGCGTCGACGTCGGCTTTCGCGCCGGCTCGCCGCCCGAGGGCGGCATCATCTCGCGGCGCATCCTGCCGCTGCAGCTCGTCGTCTGCGCCTCACCGGCCTACATCGCACGGAACGGCGCGCCCCAGACCATTGAAGACCTGGCCCACCACCGCTGCACCGGCTTTCACCACGCGGGCACCGGCAAGACCATGCCCTGGGAGTTCAAGGTCGGTGAAGAAGTGGTGGCCCGCAGCGTCGCGACCTCCTTCCTTAGCAACGACGTGGACCTCGAAGCCCGCGCCGTCGTCGCCGGCCAGGCCATAGGCCAGCTGATAGGCGCGACCGCCGCGCCGCTGGTGCGCGCCGGCCTGCTGGTGCCGCTGCTCACGCAGCACGTCACCGAACACCTGGGCCTGCATGTGTATTACGGCAGCCGCAACGCGCAGCCGGCGCGGGCGCGCGCCTTTATTGACCTGGCGGTCGAGCGGCTGGTGGGCAACACCGCGTTTTTCCTGGAGCCGCATGAGCTCGTTCCGGCCAGTGCAAAAGCGAAAGGCCGGCGCGGCAGGAAATCCTCAGAGGCCTGAGGCCCACGTGTCAGGACCTGGCATCAGGACTTGGTGGCGGCGGTGGCGGCCACCACTTCCTTAGCCATCTCCAGGTGGTGTTCCACCGTCGGCAGCATCTTGCCGGCCAGGGCCTTGAGGTCGCTGTCCTTGCCGTCCTTCTGGATTTTCTGCAGCAGCTTCAGGGTGCTTTCATGGTCGCCCACGCCCGCGCGCTTGGCGTATTCCTTGTCGAACAGATTGCCCGACAAGGCTTTGAGCGCGGTGGCCTTGGTCTTGGCCATGGCGCCCGCGCCGTCCGGCAGCGTGACGTTCTTGGCCCGGGCCAGGGCCTGCACATCGGCCAGGGCCGAGCCGTGTTCGTCGACCATGTGCTGCGCAAATTTTTTCACTTCGGCGTTCTGCGCTTTCTCCAGCGCCATCTTGCCGGCATCGACTTYGGCCATATTGCCTTGCGCCAGGTCCTGCAGCATCTTGCGGTCGCTGCGGTCCATCTTGGAATCGCCCTCGGACTGGGTGGTGGCGGGGGCGGGTGTGCCGCTTTGCGCCTGGACGGCGGGCGCGGCCAGCAGCGCCAGGGCCGCGGCACTTGCCAGCGCCAGGCCGCAGCTGCGAAGTGTGGGTTGTGTTTTGAACAGCATGGAAGACTCCTTGCAGGGTTTGAGAAGGTTTGAAAAGGTTTGAAAGTGCGACACGCGCGCGTCGCACGCGCTGCCGCCGAAGTCCCAGCATCACCCCTTCGGCACACGCCCTGCGCCGGGCATTTCCGGCGCCGCGTGTAGGAATCCACTCACCGGACGGGGCATCGCGCTTCGAGTCACGCCTCGATGATTACCTTCAGCGCCTTGGTGTCGGCGGCCTGGCTGAAGGTGTCGTAGGCCTTCAGAATCTCATCGAGCTTGAAGCGGTGGGTGATCAGTAGCCCGGCATCGATGCCCTTGGACTGCACGGTCTTGAGCAGCATGGGGATGGACATGGTGTCGACCAGCCCCGTGGTGATGGTCACGTTGTGCGACCACAGCCTTTCCAGGTGCAGGTCCACCTTGCTGCCGTGCACGCCCACGTTGGCAATCGTGCCGCCCGCGGCCACGATGTCCTCGCAGAGTTCAAAAGTCGCGGGAATCCCCACCGCCTCGATCGCCGTGTCCACGCCGCGCCCGTGCGTCAGCACCATGATCTGCCGGGCCGCATCGCCGTTCTGGCTGTTCACCGTGTCGCTGGCGCCAAAGCGCCTGGCCACGGCCAGCCGGTGCTCGTCCACGTCTACCATGATGATGCGCGCCGGCGTGTAGAACTGCGCCGTCAGCAGCGCTGCCAGCCCTATGGGCCCCGAGCCCACAATCGCGATCGCGGAGCCCGGCACCACCTTGCCGTTGAGCACGCCGCATTCAAAACCCGTGGGCAGGATGTCGCTGAGCATCACCAGCGCCTCCTCGTCCGCGCCGGCCGGAATCGGGTACAGGCTGGTATCGGCATGCGGCGTGCGCACGTACTCGGCCTGCGTGCCGTCGATCTGGTTGCCCAGGATCCAGCCGCCCGTGCTGCAGTGCGAATACATGCTGAGGCGGCAGTACTCGCACTTGCCGCAGGACGAGATGCAGGAAATCAGCACCCGGTCGCCGGGGCGAAAGGCCGTCACGCCCGCGCCCACCGAATCGACCACGCCCACGCCCTCGTGCCCCAGGATGCGTCCCGGCGCGCAAGTGGAAACGTCGCCCTTGAGGATGTGCAGGTCGGTGCCGCAAATCGTGGTTTTCGTGATCTTCACGACCGCGTCGCCGGGCGCCTGGACCTCCGGCTTGGGGCGGTCTTCAAGGGCCTTGAGGCCCGGCCCGCCGTAAACAAGTGCTTTCATTTTTTTGGTGTTCCCCTGGGTTGCCGCCATGCGAATTCGCAGGACTCCACGATGGCGCATGCCGTGACCCTCAGCAGGCGCGCATTCGGCGCGCGGGTCTGTTCGCTGGCGCACAGAACCGGGTTGGGGCCAGGGCCTTCCTACAGACATCTCAGCCCCAGGCTGACGCGCGCGGCGGCGCGTGCGGACTAGATTGGCTCCACAGCCGCTGTGTTTTTTTCAACGCCTCCATGCCAGGCCCATGGCTGAACCGCGCGGTCCACAGAACACAAAAACACGAAGAACAAAAATGCCGACTTACAACCCCTCCCCCGTCAATCCCGCGCTCAAGCCTGTCGACCCGCTCAAACGCCGCACGGCCTGGGCCGCGGGTTTGGTGCTGCTGGTACTCGGTGTGCCTCTGCTGCTTGCGGGGTGCTGGCTCGTCGTGCTGGGCGGCAGTTCCTACTACCTGCTCGCGGGCCTGGGCTTTGTGCTGGCGGGCGTGCTGCTGGCACGCCGCAGCCCGTCCGGCCTGTGGGTTTTCGCTCTGGTGGTGGGCGGCACACTGGCCTGGGCGCTGTGGGAGGCCGGGCTGGACTGGTGGCCGCTGGCGGCGCGCGGCGGCGTGGTGTTTGTCATCGGGCTTTTCCTGCTGACGCCGGGGGTCGCCCGCACCTGGCCTATCCACTCCATCGGCCACGAGGGCTTTCTGGGCGCGCGCGGCGGGCGCTGGGCCCTCGGTTCGGTGCTGGGCGCCTTCCTGGTCGCCTCGGTCGTGACCTGGTTTCATGACGACAACCGCCTGGTGGGCATGCTGCCGCTGCCGCCCATGGGCGCCAGCGCCGCCGCGCAACCGGCCGACACCGTGCCGGCCGATGAATGGCATGCCTACGGCCGCAGCGGCTTGGGCCAGCGTTATTCGCCGCTGGCGCAGATCACGCCCGACAACGTCAAGAGCCTGGAGTTGGCCTGGGAGTACCGCACCGGTGACATGCGCGGCCGCCCCGGCGACCCGCAGGAAACCACTTTTGAGGTGACGCCGCTGAAAGTCGGCAACCGGCTTTTCTTCTGCACGCCGCACCAGTCGGTGATCGCGCTGGACGCCACCACCGGCGCCGAGGCCTGGCGCTTCAACCCCGAGATCCAGGACAAGCTCGCGCTGCAGCACCTGACCTGCCGCGGCCTGTCCTACCAGCCGCCGGCCACCGCGCCCAAGCCCCCTGCCGCCGACGGATGCACAGCCAAACTTTTCATGCCCACGGCCGACGGGCGCGTGATTGCGCTGAGCCCCGAGAGCGGCAAACCCTGCACGTCCTTCGGCGGCGGCAAGGGGCAGATAGACCTCTGGGCCGGCATGCCCAACCTCAAGCCCGGCGCCTATTACTCGACCTCGCCCGTGGTCGTGACCTCGCGCCTCATCATCGTCGGAGGCACTGTGCTCGACAACGTCTCCACCAAGGAGCAGTCCGGCGTCATACGCGCTTTCGACATCAACACAGGCGCCTTGGTGTGGGCCTGGGATTCGGGCCGGCCCGACAGCAGCGCGCCGCTCGCGCCCGGCCAGACCTACACCGCCAACTCGCCCAACAGCTGGTCTATCTCCAGCGTCGACGAGGCGCTGGGCATGGTCTACGTGCCGCTGGGCAACCAGCCGCCCGACCAGTGGGGCGGCAATCGCAGCCCGGCGGTGGAAACCTATTCGTCTTCCGTCGTCGCGCTGGACCTGGCCACCGGCAAGGTGCGCTGGAATTTCCAGACGGTGCACCACGACCTCTGGGACTACGACGTGCCGGCCCAGCCCAGCCTGCTGGACCTCAACATAGGCGGCAACAAAGTGCCCGCCCTCGTGCAGCCCACCAAGCAGGGCGAGATCTTTGTGTTGGACCGCCGCACCGGCACGCCGCTGCTGCCCGTCACCGAAGTCCCCGCGCCGCAGGGCGCCGCGCAGGGCGACCGTAGCGCGCCCACGCAGCCGAAATCGGCACTGTCCTTCAACCCGCCGCCGCTGACCGGCCGCGACATGTGGGGCGCCACCATGTTCGACCAGCTGTATTGCCGCATCGCCTTTCACCGCCTGCGTTATGAGGGCCGCTTCACGCCGCCGTCCACCCAGGGCACGCTGGTCTACCCCGGCAACTTCGGCGTCTTCAACTGGGGCGGCGTGGCCGTCGACCCGGTGCGGCAGATGGCCTTCACCACGCCGACCTACCTGGCCTTTGTTTCAAAGCTCGTGCCGCGTACCGACGACAGCACGCTGATGGTTCAGGGCAGCGAGCGGCCCCGGGGCAGCCTGCCTTCGCTCAATGAAAATTTCGGCGCGCCTTTCGCCGTCAAGCTCAGCGCTTTTCTGTCGCCGCTGGGCATTCCCTGCCAGGCGCCGCCCTGGGGCTATGTGGCCGGCGCCGACCTCATCACCGGCGCCATCGCCTGGCAGCACAAGAACGGCACCGTGCGCGATCTCTCGCCCGTGCCTTTGCCCTTGCGCATGGGTGTGCCCAGCCTGGGCGGCCCGCTCGCCACGGCCGGCGGCGTCGCCTTCCTCTCGGGCACGCTGGACGACTATGTGCGCGCTTACGACGTCAACAACGGCGACGAACTCTGGAAGTCGCGCCTGCCCGCCGGCGGCCAGGCCACACCCATGAGCTATGCCGTCGCCGACGGCCGGCAGTTTGTGCTGGTGGTGGCCGGCGGCCACGGCTCGCTGGGCACGCGCGCGGGCGACTATGTGCGCGCTTATGCGCTGCCACTGGCGCGTTGAGTTCTCAGCGCGCGTGGGCCATGACGTCGGCCACCCAATCTACGAACACCCGCACGCGCGGTGAGAGCTGCCGGTGGTGCGGATACAGCACAGACACCGGCATGGGCGCCGGCCTGAATTGCGCCAGCACTTCCACCAGCGCGCCCGCCTCCAGCTGGCCGGCCAGGTGGTAGCGCGGCACCTGGATAAAACCCAGGTGCGCGGCGCAGCAGGCCTTGTAGGCGTCGGCGTCTGTCACCGCCACCGAGCCCTTGAGTTGCACCTGGCGCGGTACGCCGTCCACGATGAAATCAAAAGGCAGCGCCTTGCCGGTGCGGCTTGAGAGGAAGTTGACGGCGCGGTGCCCGCGCAGCGCTTCTATCGTGTCGGGCGTGCCGTGTTTGTCCAGGTATTCGCGGCTCGCGCAGGTGACCTGTTCAAGCAAGGCCACGCGCCGCCCCACCATGCTGGATTCGGCCAGCTCGCCCACACGCAGCACGCAGTCCACGCCCTCGCGCACCAGGTCCACCAACCGGTCGCCCATGCCGATTTCAAGTTCGATGTCCGGGTAGCGTTCAAAGAACTGGCCGATCACCGGCAGCAAAAAATGCCTGGCCAGCGTGCCGTGCAAATCCACCCGCAGCTTGCCGCGCGGCTTGCTGCCCGTGTTGACAAAGGCCGACTCGGCCTCTTCGAGGTCCGTTAACAGGCGCAGGCAGCGCTCGTAATAGGCCGCGCCGTCCTGCGTGGGGCTCACATGCCGCGTCGTGCGGTGCAGGAGCCGCGCGCCCAGGCGCTTCTCCAGTTGCTGGACGGCGTGCGTGACGGTGGCGCGCGGCAGCAGCAGGTCGTCGGCGGCCTTGGTGAAACTGCCCAGCTCCACGATCCGCGTGAAGAGCTGCATCGAATGAAATCTGTCCATTCCGTCGGCTTTGATTGTTGGCAAGTATTGAATAGTTAAGGCAAGTTTACGGTATTTATGGCATCGGGATTGAATAGAACAATACCTTCACTGACTCACCAAAAGCGCGCAACACACCAGGCGCCCGGGGCGGTCAGAGCCAACCAACCCTTAGCAATTTCAGGAGTTCCAAATGACCACTTTCGCAAATCAAGTGACCCAAACCGCCATCGTCACCGGCGCCTCGCGCGGCATAGGCGCTGCCATTGCCCAGCGCCTGGCCAAAGAGGGCTACGCCGTCGTCGTCAACTACGCCGGCCAGGCCGAAGAAGCCCAGGCCGTGGTGCAGTCCATCACCGCCACCGGCGGCAAGGCCATTGCCGTGCAGGCCGACGTGGCCAGCGCTGCTGCCGTGAAGCAGCTGTTTGACGAGAGCATCAAGGCCTTCGGCCGTGTCGACGTGCTGGTCAACAACGCCGGCATCATGCCGCCCAGCCTGCCCGCGCTGGCCGATACCGACGACGACACCTTTGACCGCCTCTTTGCCGTCAATGTCAAAGGCACGTTCAACACCCTGCGTGAAGCCGCAAAGCGCCTGCAGTCCGGCGGCCGCATCGTCAATTTCTCGACCAGCGTGATCGGCCTGGCCCTGCCCGGCTACGCGGTCTATGGCGCCACCAAGAGCGCGGTGGAAACCTTCACCAACATCATGGCCAAAGAGCTGCGCGGCAAAAACATCCGCATCAACGCGATCGCTCCCGGCCCCACGGCCACCGCGCTGTTTCTCAACGGCAAGACGCCAGAGACGATTGAGCGCATGTCCAAGATGGCGCCGCTCGAACGCCTGGGCACGCCTGAGGACATCGCGAGTGCGGTTGCATTTCTCGTCAGTGACGACGCAGGCTGGGTGAACGGTCAGACGCTACGCGCCAACGGCGGCGTCGTCTGAAAGCACGCGAATCTTTCTACTGCGCGAACCGATCTTGGGCCTGCGCTCCTCGCCGTACGGGTGTACGGCTCCGGTGCTCGACCCAAGCTCGGCTCGCTCGCTACGAAATCTTCACGCGCTTTCCCAAGGTCATCAACAACCCTTTTCAAACTCTTTCCAGAAAGACACACATCATGAAATCCGTCATCCTCGTCACCGGTGCAGGCACCGGCATCGGCCATCTCACCGCCCGTTCACTCGCACAGGCCGGCCACACCGTGTATGCCAGCATGCGCGACATCGAAGGCCGCAACGCGCCCAAGGTGCGTGAGCTGCGCGACTGGAGTTTTGCCAATGGCTTTGACTTGCGCGCCGTTGAACTCGACGTGCTCTCGCAGCCGTCTGCCGACGCCGCCGTGGCGCACATCGTGGCCGAGCAGGGGCGCCTCGACGTCATCGTGCACAACGCCGGCCACCTGGTCGTCGGCCCTGCCGAGGCCTACACGCCCGAAGAAATCATCAAGGTGCTGGACACCAACTTCCTGGGCAGCCAGCGCGTGAACCGCGCCGTGTTGCCGGTCATGCGCAAGGCGGAAGCCGGCCTGGTGCTGTGGGTCAGCAGCAGCACGGTGCGCGGCGGCTTCCCGCCCTTCCTCGGCCCCTATGCCGCTGCCAAGGCCGCGATGGATTCGATGGCGGTCACGATGTCCTACGAGCTCGCCCGCTTCGGCATCGAGACCTCCATCGTCGTGCCGGGTGCTTTCACCAAAGGCACGGACCACTTCCCCAGCGCCGGCAAGCCCGCCGACGAAGCGACGACAGCCGCCTATGCCCGCTATGACGGCGTGATGGACAAAGTCGGCGAACGCCTCTCGGCCCTCAGCCCCGAGCACGCCGACCCGCAGGCCGTGGCCGACGACATCACCCGCATCGTGGGCCTGCCCGCCGGCACGCGGCCCTTCCGCTCGGTGACCGACTTCATCGACGACGGCGCGGGTGAAGTCACCGTGGTGGCCGAACGCGTGCGCGAAGCGTTCGCCCAGCGCATAGGCATCGCCGACATGCTCAAGCCGACGGTGTACCGCACGGCTTGAGCGCTCACTTCTTGCTCCCTCCCCCGCTGGGGGAGGGCTGGGGTAGGGGCCAACCGGCCTTTGAATAGGTGCAGCGAATATCAAGCGCCGACAGTCCCCATCCCTGCCTTCCCCCAGCGGGGGAAGGAGCAAGACCACAGCTCCCTGATTCAGATATCCCAACGCCCAGAAGGCACCATGCAACCCATCATCATCTTCACTCTCGTCCGCATCCTCATGGCCCTGGCCTTTATCGGCCCAGGCGCTTCGCACTTCATTGAATCGGCCCGGCAACGCAACTACACCGCAGCGGCGATAGGCGCAATTGAAGTCGCCGCCGGCCTGGCGCTCGCCTTCGGCTGGCAGGTGCGCTGGTTCGCGTTGGCCGCCGCGACCTTTTTGCTGGCCGACGCTTTCATCGCCCACAATTTCTGGACGGCCACGCCGCAAGCGCTGCGCAACGAGGTCCTGCATTTCTTCAAGAACCTCGCGCTGGCCGGCGGCTTTGTGCTGCTGGCCCTGATGCCGCAAGGCCGCTAGGAAATCGCCTTGGCCCCCTTGGCCCAGTCGCGCGGCGAGACCCCCATCTTCTGCACAAACAGGCGCGACAGCGCCGACGCGTTGGCATACCCCAGCTGCACGGCAATGGCCTTCAGCGATTGGCCGCCGCGCAGCTCGGCCTGGGCAATCGCCAACCGCCAGGTGGCCAGGTAATCCGCCGGTGTTTGCCCGACCTTCTGCTTGAACAGCAGCGCGAACGCGCTGCGCGACATGCCGGCGGCTTGCGCCAGCAGCTCCAGGCTCCAGGCCTCACCGGGCTTTTCATGCACCGCGACCAGTGCGCGCGCTAGCCGCGGTTCGGCCAGGCCGGCCAGCAGTCCCTCGGGCGCGCCACCTTCGGGCGGGTGGTCCAGCAGCCAGCGCAGCAACTGCAGCAGCAGCACCTCGAACAGCCGGTCGGCCAGCAGGCGCTGGCCGCAGCGGACTTGCTCGGTTTCGGCAAACAGCAGGGCCAGCGTGTGCTCCAGCCCCTGCACGCGCTCCAGCGGCAGCACCACCAGCGCCGGAAGGGCACGCGCCAGCGGGTGGCCGGCGCCGCCGTCAAAGGCCAGCGTCGCGCAAGTGAAGTCCGCGCCTTCCACCGGCGCGTTGTGAAAGTCGTGCGCCAAAGGCCTTGGGTAAAACACCAGGCTGGGCTCGTTCACCTCCATGCGCTGCGGCGCGCCTGTGCCCGCGCGGTGCGTCACCACCATGGTCCCGCGCCGCATCACATGCAAAAAACCCAGCCCGGCCTCGGGCGTGAAATGCGTGACGCCGCACAGCGGCCCGTTGTGGAACATGTGGGCCCGCACGCGAAAGCGGTCCATCAGGGCGGAAAGCCGGTCCAGTCCTTGGTTCATGGGGAAGTTTGTGTTGGGGAGTGTCTGGACGATAAGGATGATTTGATGGATGAATTGATCCAATCAGTCCAGATTGTCGCGGGAAACTGCATTCCGTGCAGCGAGGGACCTCAAGCCCCTGGCCGCACGAAATGTTCAGTTTTCCCTTTCAACTTTCCAAGGACTTCCGCCATGTCACGCATCCCATTGATAGACCGCAGCGCCACCACCGCCGAGCGCAAAGCCCTGCTCGACCAGGTCCACCAGGCTTTCGGTGCCACGCCCAATATGTTCAAGGCCGTTGCCAATTCGCCGGCCGCGCTCCAAAGCATGTGGGGCGCCTTCGGTGCCCTGGGCGGCGGTGTGATTGACGCCAAACTGGGCGAGCAGATCGCTGTCGCGGTCGCCGACCGCAACGCCTGCGAGTACTGCCTGGCCGCCCACACCGCGCTGGGCCGCAAGGCCGGCGTCAGCGCCGAAGGCCTGGCCGCCGCGCAGCGCGGTGAATCCGCCGACCCGGCCACCGCCGCGGCGCTCGCGTTTGCGCTCAAGCTCGTGAACGATCGCGGCAATGTGTCCGAGGCCGACGTGCAGGCTGTTCGCAAGGCCGGCTTCAGCGATGAGCAGGTGGTCGAGATCCTCGCGCACGTGGCGCTCAACCTCTTCACCAACTACGTCAATGTGGCGTTTGCGGTGCCCGTCGATTTCGCGCCCGTCAAGCTGAGCCGCACTGCCGCCTGAGGCTGCACCGCTACTGCGGGTACAGCTTCGCGCCTGCCGCGAACTCCGCTTTGAACACCTCCGCCACCCAGTCGGCAAAGGCCCTGACCTTGGCCGTCAGGTGGCGGTTGCGCGGGTACATCACCACCATGGGCAGGTCTTCGGGTTGCCAGTCGGGCAGCACACGCACCAGCGCGCCGCTGGCCAGCAGCGCGCAGGTGCGCCGCGTCAACGGCGGCTGCGACAGGCCCAGGCCGGCCAGCACCGCGCTCATGTGGCTGTCGGCGTCGTTGCAGGTCACCCAGTGCGGGCGATTGATCTGCCGCGTCTCGCCGCCTTTTGAAAATTCAAACGGAAAAATCCTGCCCGTCTTCGGTGAATGGAAGTTCACGAAGCGGTGCTGCTCCAGGTCTTCCAGGGTTTTCGGCATGCCGTACTGGGCCAGGTAGGAAGGCGCGGCGCAGGTCACCACCTTGAGCCGGCCCAGCGGCCGCGCCACCAGGGTCTCGTCGTGCAGCAGGCCGCCGCGTATCACGCAGTCCACGCCCTCGGCCACCAGGTCCACCGGCCTGTCGGTGCTGCCCAGTTCCAGCACCATGTCCGGGTAGCGCTTGAAGAATTCCGGCAACGCCGGCGAGATCACATGCCGGCCCACGGCGGCCGGCACGTCCACGCGCAGGCGCCCGGCCGGCGTGGCCACCGCGCGGCGCAGCGTGCCTTCGAGCTCGCCCATGTCCTGCAGCATGGCGAGCGCGCGCTGGTGGTACAGCGCGCCGTCGTCCGTCAGGCTCAGCCGGCGTGTGGTGCGGTTCAGCAACCGCACACCCAGGTGCGCCTCGAGCTCCTGCACCGTCGTCGTCACGCGGGCCTTGGGCATGTGCAGCGCCGTGGCCGCCGCGGTAAAGCTGCCCAGCTCGACCACGCGGTTAAACACTTCCATCGCTTTGTAGCGGTCAACACTCATTCTTTGGCCTTTTATTTTTTGCTCTTCCTGGCCGTTCGGGGTGAGCTTGTCGAAGCCTTGTCGCTTGCGACGAACCCTTCGACAAGCTCAGGGCGAACGGAATGGCAAAGCCCGGTTCAGATTGTCTTAACTGTTCCTGATTTCGAGAATAGTTATTTCAATGAATGGCAGTTTATTCCGGTAATTGAAATCAATACAGTCCTTCTACCGAACATCCATTCACTGACTCCGAATTCACCGAAAGGCTCCCCATGAACACCACCACCCTTGCCCAAACCCGTTTGGGCGCCAAAGGCCCGCAATCCGTTTCCGCCATAGGCCTGGGCGCCATGGGCATGTCCGCCATGTACGGCGCGGCCGATGAAGCGCAAAGCATCGCGACCATCCACGCCGCGCTCGACGCCGGCATCAACCTCATAGACACCGGCGACTTCTACGGCATGGGCCACAACGAAATGTTGCTGGGCCGAGCGCTCAAAGGCCGGCGCGACGAAGCACTGGTCTCCGTCAAGTTCGGCGCGATGCGCGACCCCAGCGCCGGCTGGATCGGCATGGACGGCCGGCCCGCCGCCGTCAAGAACTTCCTGGCCTACAGCCTGCAGCGCCTGGGCACCGATCACATCGACATCTACCGTATCGCGCGGCTGGACCCGAATGTGCCGATTGAAGACACCATAGGCGCCATCGCTGACATGGTCAAAGCCGGGTTTGTGCGCCACATCGGCCTTAGCGAAGTCGGTGTGGAGACTATCCAGAAAGCCCATGCCGTACACCCGATCACCGACCTGCAGATCGAATACTCGCTACTCAGCCGCGGGCCCGAGGCCGACATCTTTCCGGTTCTGAAGCAGCTGGGCATAGGCGTCACGGCCTACGGCGTGCTTTCACGCGGCCTGCTCTCGGGCTCCAAGCCGACGGGCCCCAATGACTTCCGCACCCACCTGCCGCGCTTCACCGGCGACAACGCCGCGAAGAACCAGCAACTGGTCGACGTGCTGCAGCAACTCGCCGCCGGCCTGGGCGCCACGGCTTCGCAGGTCGCGATTGCCTGGGTGCTCGCGCGCGGCAAGGCCCTGGGCGTGGACATGGTGGCGCTGGTCGGCTCGCGCACCTTGAAGCAGCTGGGCGAGTCGCTGGGTGCGCTCAAGCTCGCGCTGGGCAGCGAAGACCTCCAGCGCATTGAAGCCGCCCTGCCGGCCGATGCCGTGGCCGGCACGCGGTATGGGGCTGAGCAGATGGCGCACCTGGACAGCGAGAAATAAAGCGATCAGGTAAGCGCTTTTCCCTGATTCCAGCCTTCCACATTGACGGCGTAGCGCGTCGCCTTGCCCACGCCGGTCACCATGAGCAAGCCGTGCTGCAGCAGCTCTGTGAGGTCGCGGCTTGCCGTCGCTTTGGAGATGCCCGTGATCTTGCTGTATTTGTCGGTCGTCATGCCGCCCAGGAAGCCGCCGTCGCCGGCTTCCAGCAGGCGAGTCAACACCTTGCTTTGCCGTTCATTCAGGGAAAAACCAGAGGCGCGCAGACGGAATGCCGTTTTTTGCAGCGCCTGTGTCACCACGGCCTGCGACCTGAGGCAGCAGGCCGTGAAGGCGTGCACAAACCATTGGACCCAGGGCGTGGCGTCCAGGCCGCCGCGCTGCGCCTGGTTCAACGCGTCGTAGTACGCTGTCCTTGATTCGAACATCTGCCGCGAGAGCCCGAACAGGCGCGCGGATGAGCCGATGTCCTGTGCGATCGCCATGTCGACGATCGCCCGGCCGACCCGGCCGTTGCCGTCTTCAAACGGGTGAATCGACTCGAACCACAGATGCGCGATGGCCGCGCGGGCGATGCCGTTGATGGACGGAGCGGCGGGCTGGGCCGCTGTGCGCTGCGCAGGACGCGTCTCTTCAAACCAGGCCAGGAACAACTGCATCTGCGCCGCGACGTCGCCGGATGCCGGCGCGATGTAGTGCACCACTTCCCGACCCAGGGGGCCGCTCACGATTTGCATCTCGTCCGCATGGTCGCGGTAGCGCCCCACGGCGACTCGCCGCAGGCCCGATGTACCTGTGGGAAACAGGGCTGCCTGCCAGCGGCACAATCGGTCTTCATCCAGCACCGATTGGTAGCCGTCCGTCGCGTCCTGCATCAGCTCTATCAAACCATCCACATGGCGGTCATGCGTGGGCAGGTCCGCCAGGCCCAGCCGGCGGCACACGGAAGACCGCACTGCGTCCAGGTTCAGTTTTTCGCCTTCAATGGCCGCTGTGGCCATGGCCTCCTGAACCCACAACTCACTGGTGATCGCCTGCGCATCCGCCAAGCCGATGGCTTGCATTTGTCCCAGCAGCCGGCCTTGCTCCAGGCGCGCCAGATTCAGGTCGTGCTCAAGAGCACTGGCGTTAAACACCAGCGCCGGCCAGCCCGCGCGTTGCCATATATAGACTGGCTCGGGAAACGAGGTTTGGGAGGACATGAGCCGTATTTTAGCAAATACGCATCAAAAAATGAGGTGTATCTGCCAAAATACGCCTCATCCTGGCCTTTTTCCTCCGCGAACCAGCTGTTTGGCCCCTCTCAAGCCGCCCCCTGCCCCGTAAAACGCTTGCGGTAGTCATTCGGGCTCACGCCCAGCCGCCGCGTGAAGGCGCGCCGAAAGCCATCGGCATTGGCATAACCCAGCGAGTCGGCCAGCTTCTTGATCGGCACCTCGGACGCCTCCACCTGCCGCCGCGCTTCGTCTATGCGCGCCGCCTCCACAAAGCTGGCCGGCGTCAGCCCGGTGGCCGCGCGGAACACGCGCGCGAAGTTACGCTCGCTCATCGCGGCTCGCCGGCACAGCGCCGGCACCGAGAGGTCCTCGCCCAGGTGCGCCAGCACATAGTCCTGGATCTCGCGCACCACCGACTTGTCGGCCGTCTGCGCCGCCAGGTGGGCGCTGAACTGCGATTGCCCGCCCGGCCGCTTGAGGAACATCACCATCTTGCGCGCCACCTTCAGGGCAATGTCGCGCCCGTGGTCTTCCTCCACCAGGTGCAGCGCCAGGTCCATGCCCGCCGTCACGCCGGCCGAGGTGTAGGTGTTGCCGTCCCTCACATAAATCGCGTCGGCCTCCACCCGCAGCGCGGGAAAGCATGCGGCCAGCCGGTCCGTTGAATTCCAGTGCGTGGCCACGCGCTTGCCGTCCAGCAGGCCCGCCTCCGCCAGCAAAAACGCGCCCGTGCAGACCGAACCCAGCCGCCGCACCGTGCGCGCCTGCCGCACCAGCCAGGCGCTGATCTCCGGCTTGCCGGTCAGTTCCTCGGCCAGCGGGCTGCCCGCCACCAGCAAAGTGTCTATGCGGCCGCGGTAGGTCTGGATGGTGCTGTCCACCGCCATGCGCATGCCGTTGCTGCCCTTGATTTCGCCGGCTTGCGTGCCTATCAGCCGCAGCCGGTAGGCGCGCGGGTTGCTCAGCTGCTGCGCGGCCTCCGCGAAAACGTCGGCCGGTCCGATCACGTCCAGCAGCTGGACACGCGGCACGGCAAGTATGCAAACCCGGCGGGTGGCGGACATGGGGGCCTCTTTGGCTGGATTCGCCGCATGCGCGGTGTTGAATTCAGGGCAGCTTAGCCGAAAATTACGTGAACGACAAATTCAGCCAGAGGCTTTCCATGAATACGATCACGGCCCCCACCGCCCCTATCGCTCCCATCGCTCCCGCCACCGGCGCCTATTCCATACGCCAGCTCCCCATCAACCTCTACGGCGCCGTCATGGGCCTGGCCGGCATGGCACTGGCCTGGCGGCTCGCCGTGCCGGCCTTTGGCGCGCCCGCCGCCGTCGGCGAAGCCATGGGCTTTTTCGCGCTGGCCGTTTTCATCGCGCACTCGGCAGGCTATCTGGCCAAGCTCGCGCTGCACCCCGATGCCGTGCGCAAGGAATTCACCGACCCGGTTTCCGGCAACTTCTTCGGCCAGTTCGCCATTTCCCTGCTGCTGCTGTCCTCGGTGCTCATGCCTTACGGCCAGGGCTTCGCGCAGGGCCTGTGGATGGCCGGTGTGGTGGTGACTTTTGCCCTTGGCCTGCTGACCGGCAGCCGCCTGCTGCAGGGCAGGCTTGCTGCTGCCCACATGCTGCCGGTGTGGATCATCCCCGGCGTCGGCGTGCTCGACATCGGTGTCACCGGCGGCCACATGCCCATGGCCTGGGCCGCTGAAATCAATTTGGGGGCCATGGCCGTCGGCGCCATGGTCGCGCTGGTGCTGTGGACGCTCATCATCCACCGCCTGGCCCACGGCGAGCCGCTGCCCCTGGGCATGCGGCCTTCGCTGATGATTTTGACAGCGCCCTTTGCCGTCGGCTTCCTGGCCTGGGTCAATGTCTTCGGCCAGGTCGACCGCTTCGCAGGTGCGCTGTTTTACTTCGCGCTGTTCGTCTTCGTGGTGGTTTCGCCCAAGGTCTTCCGCCGTGACGTGCCTTTCTCGCCGGGCTGGTGGGCCGTCAGCTTTCCGATGGCCGCGCTGGCCAGCGCCGCCGTCGTCTATTCAGAGGCGCGCGGTGGTGCGGTGCTGCACGGGTTGGCCGGCGTGCTGCTGGTGGTGCTGACCCTGGCCCTGTCCGTGCTCACGGTGCGCACCTTGCACTGGGTGTTCAGCGGCAAGCTGTTCGCCACTTAAATAAAGCCAGGCCTAGATCACGTTCTTCTCAATCAAGGCCTCACCCCGCACCAGCCGCTGCGCCGCCAGCGGCGACAGGTCCAGGCTGGTGTAGCGCCCGTCGCAGATCCACTCCGCGATACCGCGCCCCACGGCCGGCGACTGTTGCAGGCCATGGCCGCTGAAGCCATTGGCCAGCAGCAGGTTGGGCAAGGCCGGGTGCGGGCCCAGCAGCGCGTTGTGGTCCAGCGTGTTGTATTCGTAATAGCCGGCCCAGGCACGCTGCAGGCGCAGCGCCTCAAAACCCGGCACGCGGTGAGCCAGCGTCAGCCAGGCCTGGTCGAAGAGTTCGTGGTCCACGTCCAGTGGCGCATCGTTGGCGTCATTGCCTTCGGCGGGCGGCAATCCGCAAATCCAGAGTTCACCCTCGGGCCGGAACCACAGGCCGCTGGTGTCGATAACCAGCGGGCAGCCCGGCGTCTTCGCGGGGCTGGCAAAGGCATACACGCAGCGCCTGCGCCCATACACCGGCAAGTCCAGCCCGGTGTGTGCCAGCAGCGGCCGCGCCCACGCGCCCGCCGCGTTCACCGCCCAGTCGCAGGGCAGCTGCGTGCCGCCCTGCAGCGTCACTGCCGTCACACGGCCGGCGCTGTGCGCAAAGCCCGAGGCTTCGGCCTTCACATACTGCACGCCCAGGCTGCGCGCCTTTTGCTTGAAAGCCATCAGCAGGCCGTAGCCGTCAAACCAGCCTTCGCCCTTGAGGCCCAAGGAGCCCAGCGCGAGGTCGTCCACATTCAGCCAGGGAAAGCGCTGCCGCAACTGCGCAGGCTCCAGCAGCGCCACCTCCACACCCATGGCGCGCTGCGTCGCATGGTTCTCGCGCAAGGTGGCCGCGCCGGCCTCGGTGGCTAAATACAGATAGCCGCGCTCCGTCAACCCGATCTCCGGCACATCGCCATCCACCGCCAGGTGCTGGTGAATGTCGCGGAGAAACCCAATGCCGAATTGCGAGACAGCGATATTCACCGGCTGCGAGAACTGCTGGCGTATCGAGCTGGCCGACAGCGCCGACGAAGCTTGTGCGTAAGTCGGGTCGCGTTCCAGCACCGTGATCTCACCGGCAAAGCGCGGGTGGCTTGCAAGAAAGTATGCGATCGCACTGCCGATCACGCCACCGCCTGCGATGACGACTCTTTGTGTTGGTGTTGGGTGCTTCATGCCAATCGGTTTTGCCTTACGTGCTCGATGCGCCTCATCCTACATGGCATACCTTCATCTCGCACACTTGTCGCCGGGTAGCGACAAAACAGGTAAAGCGCAAGCCTCCAATTGCAACGTTGTGTGCGTTGGGTCAACAGCACGCGAGGCATGCCGTTGAACATGGGCTACTTGATATCAACGTTTCAACTCCATCCAAAGGACTCTCTCATGAACAAACTGCTCGCTACCCTGATCGCCACCCTGTTCGTCGGCGTTGCTTCCGCACAAACTCCCGCACCGGTCGCACCAGCTACGCCTGCCGCCACCAAAGCGGAAGTCAAGGCTGAAGCCAAGGCCGACAAAGCCGTCGCCGGCGCCGTGAAGAGCGAAGCCAAGGTTGATGCCAAGGCCGACGCCAAGGTCGCCAAGGCTGAAAAAGCCGCGGCTGAAAAGACCGCCAAGGCCGATGCCAAGGCAGCCAAGGTGAAAGCCAAGGCCGAAGCCAAAGCAGCCAAGGCTGATGCTGACGACAAGGCCAAGGCCAACGCCAAAGCTGAGAAGACCAGCATCAAGGCAGACGCCAAAGCCGCTTCCACCAAAGTCGACGCCAACGCCAAGGTCGATTCGCTGAAGGTGAGCACCGGTGCCGACAAGGCCAACGCCAAGCTCGACACCAACGCTGTCAAGGCAGAAGCCAAGACCGACGTGAAAGCCGCCGCAAGCAAGTAAGCAAGCGCGCAAAAAAAGGGGCAGCTGTTTCAGCTGCCCCTTTTTGTTTTTGCGGCCGGCCTATCGCGGCTCAACCCTTCTCCAGCTCCTGCTTCGCATGGCCCGCACCCGGCCCCGTGGGCGCAAGCTCAAGGTAAGCGCGAAAGGCCTTCTTCGCCTTCTCGCTGTCGCCGGCCCTGGCGTGTGCATCGCCCAGGTTCAGGTAGGCAATCGCGCGTGAAGGGTCCATCTTCACCGTGTTCTCAAACCAGCGCGCCGCTTCCTTGAACTTGTCCTGCTTGAAGTAAACAAAGCCCAGGTTGTTGGCAGCCAGCGCGAAATCGGGGCGCAGCTTCAACGCCTCGGTGAACTGCGCCTCGGCCTCGGCATACAGCTTTTCCTTGTAGAGCTGCAGGCCGCGGTCGTTGGCGCGCTGGGCCAGCTGGCGCGCCGAGCTCGGCACGGCCAGCGGCGTCACGATTTTCTGCTCGCCGCCCTGCAAATCCTTCACCACCACCGTGGCCGACACAGGCAGCACCGCAGGGCTGTCGGCAGCGGCCGGCGCAGCAGCCGCTGCGGGTGCCGCCGGCCGTGTCGCGTCGAGCTTGCTGTTCAGCGCGATGGCATCGCCCGAAAGCTGGCTGGTCTGCGCGCTCAAAAATTCCGCTTCGGCCGGGAGCGCGAAGACAAAGTCGCCGCCCTCCGAGCCCGGCAGGCTGCCAAAGGCCGGTGTCTGCCGCGAGACAGCCGACACCGCCGGCGCCACATAGGCGGCCAGCTCGGTCGCGGTGATCAGGCCGTCGCCGTTGAGGTCGGCCTTGCCGGCCATGGCCTGCAGCAGCGTCCAGGTGAACACCGAATGCCCGTTGGGCCCGCCGTCGGCCACCAGCTGGTCGGCGCCGCCGGCCGTCAGCATCTGCCGGCCCAGGCGCTTGGCGTTGTCCCGCAAAAAGTTGGCCGGGCCCGCGCCGCGCGTCAGCCCCAGGCCGCTGTAGCAGGCGTCCATCACAAACAGCACATGCTTGGCCGTCAGGTTCTCCGCGATGTTCTGCAGCTCCGTCATCGGCACCGCATCGGTCGCGAGCTTGTTCGGGTCCGAATCGGCCGGGATGATGTAGCCCAGGTCGCGGCCCGAACTCAGCTGCCGCGTTGCGCCGTGGCCCGCGAAGAACACAAACAGCCGGTCGTTCTTCTTCATGCCGCTGCGCGCCAGCTTGTCATGAAAGGCCGCGAGTATGCCGGCACGTGTCGCCTCGCGGTTCTCCAGCGACAGCACATGCTCCGCGCTAAAGCCGAAGCGCTGCACCAGCGTCTCGCGAATCGCCCGCGCGTCGCGCACCGCGTACTGCAGCTTGGGCCAGTTGGCATAGTCGTCAATGCCGATCACCACCGCCCATGAATCGCTGTAACCCGGGTTGACCGCCACCGGCGTGGGCGCGGCGGCCGCACCCTTGGCGATGCTGAAGCCGCTGCCGTCCCAGCCCGCAAACTGGTAGCCCTCGGCCACCAGGCGGTCCATGATGGCCGGCAAGGCCTTCACCGTACGCTCATGGATGTCGTGGAACAGGATGATGCCGCGGCCTTCTTTCTCCACCGTGCGCAGCACGCGCTCCACGATGGAACTCGGCACCGGGTCGGCCCAGTCCAGCGAATCGATGTTCCACATCACCGAGCGCAGATGCGCGCCCGACAGCAGGTCCAGGCCTTCGTCATTGCGCGCGCCATACGGAAAGCGAAACAGCGGCGAGCGCCGCGCATCCACCGCCTTGAGCAGCTCGTCCGTGCCTATCACTTCAGACTTGAGCCCATCGCCCTTGAGCCTGGAAAGCTGCGCATGCGTCATGCTGTGGTTGGCCAGCGTGTGCCCTTCCTCCAGCAGCTTGCGGCTCACCTCCGCGCGCGGCCCCAGCTTGGCCTTGCCGTCCGCGCCCACCGTGCCCAGGTTGCTGCCCACCTGGAAGAAAATCGCAGGCGCGCCGTACTGCTTGAGGATGGCCGCGATCTCCGCCGTGTACACGCCGTGCGGGCCGTCATCAAAAGTCAGCACCACCGTCTTGGGCGGCAGGCTGTAGCCGAACACCTCGCCGTCTTCCTCGTTCTTGCTCTTGCGCGTAGGTGCCTTGGGCGCCGGGTAAGGCATCACCACGCCGAAGTCTTTCAGGATCTGCGCGCGCGAGTACAGCTTCTTGAGGCTGGCCACATAGTCTTCCCAGCGCTCGCGCTTCAGTTCAATCGCGCGCGGCTCAAAGCGGCCGAAGACCTGGCGAATTTCCTTTTCGTAATTGCGCTCTATTTCCAGCAGCGCGTCCAGGTCCTCGCCGATGCGCTTGTGCAGCTTGATGGCCGGCAGTGAAGAGTCCGCCGCCACCGCGGCCTGCAGGCTGCGCAGCAGCTCGCGAAACGCCAGGCGGTCCGCGTCGAACAGGCTTTTGTCGCTCTCGATGTAATCCAGCAGGCCGGCCATCGCATCAAAGCGCTGCGCATTGCCCGAGGCCGCCAGCGCCGCCATCTGCGCCTCCAGCGCGGCCGCGCGCTCGCGGTTTTCATGGAACAGGCCCTGCCCCACCTGGTTGGCCTGCGCGCGTTCGTTCACGCCCAGCGCTTTCTCATCGGCAAACAGCACGATGATTTTTCGGTAGCCGGCCAGCACATCCTGCATGCCCGCCAGCAGCTTGCTGGTGTCCATGGGCTCTGCCGGCGCGACGGCCAGTGGTGTGGGCGGTGTCTTGCCGCGCCAGATGCGGCTGTCCACACTGATCACAACGGCCGTGCCCACGGCCAGCAGCAGCAAGGCCCCCGCGGCCCCCAGGGCCAGTTTGGTGTTCTTCTTCATCGTGGTGTTGTCGTTTTTTTCATTCTCGTGATGGCAACCCGGCCGGCCCGGTGCTGCTGATCGCCCTCCGGTGCGCCGCTCACCTTGGCGTGGCGGCGCCCCCTCTGCGGTGGATCATAGCTTTGCGCAGTGGCGCCCTTCCTTAAATCCCTCTCCCTCTGGGAGAGGGCAGGGGTGAGGGCCGGCGGCCTTCAAATCCGCGCAACGCACATCAAGCGCCGCAGGCCCCCATCCCCGCCTTCCCCCAGCGGGGGAAGGAGCGAGACCTTGCGTGCAGTCGCAGCGCATTTCTCTTACTCCCTCTCCCAGCAGGGGAAGGCGCAAGGCTACAAAGACTTCGCCACCGACTCGACCAATCCCCTCAGCCACATCTGCGCCGGGTGCGTGTCGCTGCGCCTGTGCCAGATCAGGTCAAAGGGAATATCCGCCAGCGTGACAGGCGGCGGAAACAGCACCAGCATGCGCCTGGCCGGCGAATGCAGGGCGACACGCTTCATCACCGTGGCCGTCATCTGCGTTTGCGCCACCACCGCCGGCACGGCAAACATCTGCGGCAGCGTCAGCGCCAGCGTGCGGCGCTTTCCCAGTTGCGCCAGCGCTTCGTCCACCAGGCCATGGCGGTCCCCCTCGGGCGAGACCAGGATGTGCGGCAGCGACAGAAAGGTTTTCATGCTCATGCCGCGCCGCGCGCTCGGGTGGTCGCGGTGCACAATCGTCACGAACTCATCGCGCAGGATGGTGCGGGTCAGGATTCTGGCCTCCGCATGGGTGGGCGGTACGCCAACCGCCGCATCGATCAGCCCCGCGTCGAGCAAATCGACAGCGCTGTCCCGGCCGGTGAAGCTGCGCACGCGCAGCGACACACCGGGCGCCTTCTTCTGCAGCGCATTGAGCAGCGCGGGCAGCAGCACAAAGGCCGGGTAGTCCGACAGGCCCAGGGTGAAATCCATCGCCACCCTGGCCGGATCGAACTCCGGCTTTTTCACCAGCACCGTTTCCAGTTGCCGCAATGCCTCCGACACCGGCCCCGCAAGGTCCCGGGCGCGGGGCGTGGGCAGCAGGCCCTCGGCGCTGCGCAAAAACAAGGGATCTTCAAACAGTGTGCGCAGGCGCGACAGCGCGGCACTCATCGCCGGCTGGCTCACGCCCACACGCGCCGCGGCGCGCGTCACGTTGCGCTCCTCCATCAGCGCGTCAAAAGCCGCCAGCAGGTTCAGGTCAACGCCATGAAAATCCATAAATCAAATACTCATTCATACAGATCATTTGTTGGACAGATGGTAGCGCGCTCACCAGAATTGCGCCATCACTTCACCACCACCGCAAAGATCTTCAACATGAGCAACTCAAATACCAGCCACGGCCCGCTTGAGCAGGCCCAGCGCCACGCCATCGACCTGCTGTACCGCGCCTTCAGCGACCAGAACCCCGACCTCCTGGATGACGCCGTCACCGCCGACTGGGACGACATTCCCCTGGCGCCCGGCCAGGGCCCCGGGCCCGAAGGCCTCAAGCCCATCATCCGCGGTTTTATCGAGGCGTTGCCCGACGTGCGCATCACCGCCCATGAGGTGCTGATGAGCCAGGGCCGCGCCGCCGTGCGCGGTGAAATCACAGGCACCCACCGCGGGCCGCTCTTTGGCATCGCGGCCACCGGCAAAAAGGTGAGCTTTCGCATCCACGAGTTCCACGAATTCGAGGGCGAGCGCATCAAGCGCACCTGGCATATGGAGGACTGGTTCGGCCTGTTCCAGCAGCTCGGCGCCTTCCCCGCACTCGGCAAGCAATAGGCCGCCGAGGACAACGCACATGAAATCACTTCGCATCCACCAATTTGGAAACCCGCGCCAGGCCCTGCTCGAAGACGTCCCGGCGGCGCAACCGGGCCAAGGCCAGGTCTCGCTGCGCATCGAAGCCGCCGGCGTCAACCCGCTGGACCTCAAGATGTTGGCCGGCCATATGCAACAGGTCTTTCCCGTCAGCCTGCCCTATGCGCTGGGCACCGACCTGGCCGGTGTGGTCCAGCAGGTCGGCCCCGATGTGCATCAGTTCAAGCCCGGCGACCGCGTGGTCGGCCGGCTGGAGCCCAGCGCCGGCGGCGCCTTCTCGCAGGCTGCCGTCATCCCTGCCGAGGCCTTGAGCCTCATGCCCGCCGACATGAGCTTTGAGCAGGCCGCCGCATTGCCCACCGCCGCAGGCACGGCCTGGCTGGCCTTGTTCGGCGCCGGCAAGCTGCAGGCCGGCCAGCGCGTGCTCATCCATGCGGGCGCGGGCGGCGTCGGCAGCTTCGCCGTGCAATTCGCCAGGCAGGCCGGGGCGCATGTCATCGCCACCGCCTCGGCACGCAACCTGGGCCTGGCCAACGAGCTCGGCGCCCACGAGGTGATCGACTACCAGCGCGAAGACTTCGCCGGCCTGCTGCGCGGGGTGGACCTGGTCTTCGACACCGTGGGCGGCGACACGCTTGAGCGCTCGTGGCAAGTGCTCGCGCCCCAAGGCGCTGTGGTCAGCATCGCCGACTTCGCCGTCAAGCCGCGCGGCGCCCAGCAGGGCTCGTTTGTCTTTTTCAGGAACGACACCGCGGCCCTGGCCAAAATCCTGCAGGCCTTCAAGGCCGGGCAACTGCAAATCGTGCTGGATACCCTCTATCCACTGGAAGACGCACGCTTTGCCCTGGAGCAGGTGGCAGCCGGCCACGCCCGCGGCAAGGTCATCGTGCGGGCAGCGCACTGAGGTGCCTGCCACCCGACCGGCTTGTTCACCAACACAACACGGAGTCAACACATGAAAAAAACACTCACCGCCCTCGCCCTGGCAAGCGGCCTTGCCGGTGCGGTACAGGCCGCCGACCGGGATGTGGTCCAGGCGCTCTACAGCGAAGTGCTGAGCGGCACCACCAGCCCCGACCTGCCGGGACGCATGGCCAAGGTGCTCTCGCCCGACTGGCGAAGCATCGGCGACTACGCGAGCCCGGTGAAGACGCGCGACCAGTTCCTCGCGCAACTGCAGCGGGTGGGCGGCGCCCTCCCCAACCTGAGCTGGAAGGTCGAGGAAATCCTGCAGGCCGGCAATCGTTTTGTGGTTCGCGGCCGCGCCACCGCCACGCCTGTCGCTCCCTTCATGGGGGCGCCCTTCACGGGCCGCGGCTTCGAGATCATGGCCATCGACATCCACACGGTCGAGGACAACAAAATCGTGCTGAGCTACCACGTGGAAGACTGGCACGGGGCGCTTGAGCAGCTCCAGCGGCGCTGAAGCTGCGGCCGCGCAAGGCATGGCGCATCGCCACGGCCGGTGGCATCATCCCTCCATGCCCGCCCCGCCCCCGCACCAATGCCGCGTCCTGGCCACGCCTTGGGACGGCGTGTACGGCACGCATATCGACAGTGCGCGCCGCTACCGCCGGCATTCGCATGCCGTCTTTGGCGTGGGCTGGCTGCAGCAGGGCGCACAAACCTCGGCCAGCGGCCGCGGCCAGGTTCAGGCTTATGCCGGTGACATCCTGATGTGCAACCCCGGCGAGGTGCACGACGGCCAGCCGCTGGGCGGGCCTTCGCGGCGCTGGCGCATGCTGTATCTGGAGCCTGTCGCCATGGCCGCCGCGATGGGCGTGCACTATGCGGCCGCGCTGGAGCTGACCCGGCCCGTCGCCCAGGATGCGCGGCTCAGGCTGGCGTTGGAGCAGCTGCTGCAACGCCTGCAGCAATGGAGCGGCGGCAGTGCGAGCGACTCGGCACTCGCCTGCGAAGAGTCGCTGGCGCGCGTCTGCGGGCTGCTCACGCAGCGCCACACCCTGGCCGCGCAAGGTCCCGCCAAACCCGCCACGGCTATCAGCCCCCACATCCACCAGGTGCGCGAGCGCATCGCCGCCGAGCTGCTCGCGCCGCCCACCCTGGCCGAGATGGCGCGCATGGCGGGCCTGAGCCGCTTCCAGCTGCTGCGCCATTTTGAAAAAGCCTTTGGCCTCACGCCCCATGCCTGGCTGCTGCAGCAGCGCGCCGAACGCGCGCGCGGCCTGATACGCGGCGGTGCCGGCCTGGCCCAGGCGGCCGCCGCTTGCGGCTTTGCCGACCAGAGCCATATGACGCGGCTGTTCACGCGCCAGTTTGGTTTTACGCCCGGCGCCTGGCAGCGGGCCACGGCACGCGCGGTGGGTCTGCAATAACGTTCAAGACACAGGCCAGGCACAGGCCACACACTGCGCGCTGTTTCATCCCTCACCGGAGCGCCGTAGATGTTCTTTCGCCATTCAGAGTCCCTCTGGGCCGACCACCCCGCCCTGGTGCCCGGCGTGCTGCATGCTGGCGGCATCAATGCCAATGTGGACGTCGCCCCGCAGGTCGCCCGCTTCAACGCCATCGCCCAAGCCCGGTTGGCTACGGGCCCGGAAAGCGAGTTCCCCGAAGTGCGGGCCTGGCGGCGCGTGTTTTCCAGCATGGGCCTCAAGCCCACGCAATACCGCTGCGCCTCCGAGTCGCTGCTGCGGCGCTTTCGCAAGGAGAATGCTCTTCCTTCGCTGCATCCGCTGGTTGACTTGTGCAACGCCGTCTCGCTCGCCTTTGCGATTCCGATTGCCGTGTTTGATACTGCCAAGGTGCAGCAGCAACTCGAAGTGCGCTACGCCACCGGCGCGGAGAACTACCTGACTTTCGGCGGAGAGGTGGAACATCCGGAGCCCGGCGAAGTTGTGTTCGCCGACGCTGCCGAGCCGGCGTCCAATGCCCACGCCCGCCGCTGGACGAACCGGCAAAGCGGCCTGTCCGCTGTCAGTGCGGAAACGCGAGAGGTGTTGATCGTGGCCGAAGCCCTGCATGCTTCGGCGGTGGAGGATGTGGGGCGCTTGGTCAGTACGCTCGCGCAGGAACTGGCGGCCGCCTGGCCCGCGGAGCCCAGGATTCAGTTGCTGAGCCGGGCTTCACCGCGCTTTGAGTTCTAAACTCCCTCCCCCGCTGGGGGAGGGAGGGGGCCGGCGGCCTCAATCACACCCCGGCGAATTTCAARCGCCGCTAGCCCCCATCCCCGCCTTCCCCCAGCGGGGGAAGGAGTAAAGCCTTGCATACAGCCTCCGCTTTAACTCCCTCCCCCGCTGGGGGAGGGCAGGGGTGGGGGCCAGCGGCCTTAAGYCCGCAGCGCAAGCATCAAGCGCCCTCGACCCTCACCCCTGCCCTCTCCCAGGGGGAGAGGGAGCAAATCCAAAAATTCGGGCTTCACTTTCCATTCCCTCTCCCTCTGGGAGAGGGTTAGGGTGAGGGCCRGCGGCCTTCAAATCTGCGCGGCGAAATTTCAAACGCCGCTAGCCCCCATCCCYGCCTTCCCCCAGCGGGGGAAGGAGAAACTCAGGGCTGCTTGTTCACAAACCCGATCACCAGCCCCTTGGCCGTCACCGTGATGCTGCCCGGTTGCACACCCATGCTGTCGGGCAGTGCCAGGTCTTGCGGCTTGAAGGTGTGCAGCACCGCGCCCTGCAGCGCCTGCTCGGCCAGCTGCGGCCCGTAGCTGGCCAGCAGCATGGAAACCTCCGGCGGCACGCCTTCAAACTGCAGTGTGTTCACGCGCAGCTCGTGCGCGCGTATCGTCATGTCGCTGGCCTCATAGCGCAGCGCAAAATCCAGGTCAAACGTGCCGGGGTAGGCACGCCGCAGCGCCGGGCCGCCGGCTTCAACGGCCATCACCGCGCCCAGCCGGTTGAGCTCCGGCATCATGCGCAGCTGCGGCGCCTGCACCGTGATGTCCAGGATGCCGTTGGCGCGCTTGCGCAGCGGAAAGCGTTTGGCAACCGCCTCCTGCAGCTGCGCCGTCGTCACCGTGTAGCTGGGCTGGGCGTGCGCGCCAAACAGTGCAAAGTAAGCCGCGCCGCCCAGGGCCAGGCGTGTGGAGGCGACCAACAGCCGGCGCCGTTGCATGAGGTGTTGAAGGTGGTGAGCGTGTGGGGCTTTCATCATCAGTGTGATGGTGCACCCGAACCATGGTTTCCCGCGTCAGCCAATGCCCCAATCGCGTGAAGCTTGCGTAAAGCGGCGGCCCCTCAGCGTCCTTTTAGCGCCCCACCACAGACCAGCCGGCCTTCTGGTTGGTCTTGTCGTTTTCATACTCCCAGGCCGTGCCGCAGCGGTCGCATTTGTAGCGCGTGATCGTGATCAGCCCATGGCGGCGCGTTTCATGGCGCGGGTCGCCCTGCACCAGCTCCGGGTGGCCGGGCGCCTTGCGCCAGTTGCGCTGTATGCCCGCGCAGGAATCGCAAAGCTCCATCTTCTTGAGTTCCTGTTCGCGCTGGGGGTCTTGGGTCATGGCTTGTTTTTGGATTGGATTGAGCCCTTGATTGTCGCCTGCGTGTTGGGCGTGCGCCAGTGCGGCGACCACGTTGGCGCAGGGGCGATCATTTGACCGGCCCCGGCGGCAGGCCTATTCTGGAATCGCCGGGCACTTCCCCAGTCACCTCATTCGGGAGATACATCATGTACAAACGAATTTTGCTGGCATACGACGGCTCCATCCCCGGCCAGAAGGCCCTGCTCGACTGCCGCGAGATCGCGCAGTGGAGCGGTGCCTCCCTGACGCTGGTCGCCGTGATGACTTTGCAGCGCCAGGTCGTCGCCGCCGAAGGCGTGATCTATGAACAAAGCGTCATCGAAGAAGACAGGGCCAGGTACCAGGGCATCCTCAACGACGGCTTGCGCCGGCTCATCGAAACCGGCCATGAGGCCACCGGCGAAGTGCTCTACGGCGAAACCGTCGATGAAATCGCCAACTACGCCAAACAGATAGAAGCCGACCTCATCGTCGTCGGCCACAAGCACCTCGACGGCTGGGCCTCACGCTGGTGGCGCGGCTCGGTGTCCAAGTCGCTGATCGCGCAGGCACCTTGCAGTGTGCTGGTGGTGATTACTCACTGAACAAGCTACGGTGTGAGGTCAGGCCGCTACAGAGCCGCTCTTAAAACCCAGGGAAGCGGTCCTGGCCAGGCGTGTCTCCGCAGACAGTGCACCAGCACGGCAAGGAGGCACAACAACGCCAGCAGGGTTTTTTCGGCGGACCCGCTTGACTTAGAGCGCGCTCTAAGCCGTAAAGTCTCTCCATGACCGCCGCACCACCCACCGTTTCCCTGACCATCGCCGAGGCCGCCCAGGCCTCGGGCCTGAGCGCCTACACCCTGCGCTACTACGAAAAGACAGGCCTGATCGCCCCCATAGACAGGCGCAGCGGCGCGCGCCGCTACAACGATGCCGACATGCGCTGGCTCGACTTCCTCGTGCGCCTGCGCGCCACCGGCATGTCCATGCGCGACATGCAGCGTTATGCCCAGCTGCTGCGCATAGGCAACGCTTCCGCCGCCAGCATGGCCGAACGCCAGGCCCTGCTTGAAGCCCACGCCGAGCGCCTGGAGGCCGAGATACGCACCCAGCGCGAAACCCTGCAATACATCCGTAAAAAGATCCGCACCTATGAAGAACTGCGCGCCCAACCCAAGCGCGCTTGATCCGCACCAGCCTGACCTTCCTGTTTAGCCCCTGCCGTTCGGGCTGAGCCTGGCCTGGCCTGAGCTTGGCCTGTCCTGAGCTTGTCGAAGGGTCGAAGCCCCCCTTCGACAAGCTCAGGGCGAACGGTGGAGGTCACCGTCTTGATTCAAGAGAACCCCTTAACGCCAAAACACCATCCACTTTTAAAAGGACATCAACACCATGATCAAAACCCGCACCCTCGGCCGCAACGGCCCCCAGGTTTCCGCCATCGGCCTCGGCTGCATGGGCATGAGCGAGTTCTATGCGAACCGCGACGACGCCGAATCCATCGCCACCATTCACCACGCGCTGGACAGAGGCCTCAACTTCCTCGACACCTCCGACATCTACGGCCCGCTCACCAACGAGTTGCTCATCGGCAAAGCCATCGCCGGCCGGCGCAAGGATGTGTTTATCGCCACCAAGTTCGGCATCACGCGCGACCCCAGCAATGACGCCGTGCGCGGCTTCAACGGCCGGCCCGAATACGTCAAGGCCAGCTGCGACGCCAGCCTCAAGCGCTTGGGGCTCGAGCAGATAGACCTTTACTACCAGCACCGCGTCGACAAAACCGTGCCCATTGAAGAGACCGTAGGCGCCATGGCCGAGCTGGTGCGCGCAGGCAAGGTGCGCTACCTGGGTTTGTCCGAAGCCTCGGCCGCCACCATCACCCGCGCCTGCAAGGTCCACCCCATCGCCGCGCTGCAAAGCGAATACTCGCTGTGGACACGCGACCCCGAAGCCACAGGCACCCTGGCCGCCTGCCGCGAGAACGGCGTGGCCTTTGTCGCTTACTCGCCGCTGGGCCGCGGCTTCCTCACAGGCGCTTTCACCAAACCCGAAGACCTGCCCGCCGACGACTACCGCCGCAAGTTCTCGCCGCGTTTTGCCGAAGAGAACTTCAAACTCAATCTCGCGCTGGTCGATGCGGTGAAGCAACTCGCCGCCGCCAAGGGCGTCACCGCCTCGCAAGTCGCCCTCGCCTGGGTGCTGGCGCAGGGTGAAGACATCATCCCCATCCCCGGCACCAAACGCCGCACCTATCTGGACCAGAACATCGCCGCGCTGGATGTGGTGCTGAGCCCTGCGGAACTGGCCGAGCTGGACAAAGCCTTCCCGCCCGATGCGGCCGCCGGCTTGCGTTACCCGGCGGCGTTTCTGGGGTCGGTGAATGCCTGATTGAATGCCTGAGGCTGGAAACGGATATCCACCACCGAGCCTTTGCTCACCGCCGACGAAATCGCCAGCGACCATTGGAAGCGCTCGCAGATCCGCTTCGTCAAGAACAGCCCCAGCCCCCGGCCGCCGCCGGGCTTCATCGACGTCTGCAAGGCCGCGCTGTAGCTGCGCGCGGCCTCCACCGCGTCGAAGCCCTCCCCTGAGTCGCTCACCCGCAGCCTTTGCGGCGTGAGGCTGACCGTGACGTCTCCCTTCTGCGTGTTCTCGGCCGCGTTCCTCAGCAGGTTGGCAATGACGATCCTCACCATCGCTTCCGGCGCATCGACGGACAGGCTCACGCATTCCAGCAGCACAAAGCGCGCGGGCTTGAAGGCCAGCAGGTGCTCATGGTCCTGCATCAGCTCCTGCAACACCAGGTCGACCCGGGTGGCCTCCACCCCCGCGTTGGCATCCGCCTCGCGCGACAGGTAAAGCAGGGCGGCCATGGTTTCGGTCAGGTTGTCGACCGTGCCGCGAATCCGCTCCAGCGGGCCTTTCGCCTGCGCAGGCAGGGCCTGCTTTGCCAATACATCCACCGCGCCGCTGATCACCGCGACCGGCGTTCGGAACTCATGGCTGGCCTGGTCCAGCAGGCTGCGTTCCCGCTCGATAAAACGCGCCACCCTTTCCAGGTGGCGGTTCACCTGCACCGCGATGTCGTGCAGCTCCGCCTGCGGGTAGTCGACCGACAGCCGCTGCGAGGGCTGCTCCGGGTCCAGCGCTTCCATGCGCTGCGCCAGGGCCCTGGCCGGCTTGCGCAGGCTGCCGTGAAGCCAGAGCAGCGTGGCGCCCACCAGCGCCAGGTTGACCAGCACAAAGATCAAGCCGCCGATGCCCACCTTGTTCTGCAGCTGCTCGATGTCGGTCATGTCGATGACGGTGACCACGCGGCCGTCCGCGACCGGCGTCACCAGGGCCGCGTAGTCGTGCTCGTCAAAGCGGTCCAGGTCCGATTCGCTGTAGAACCCGGCGGGCAGCGTGGCCAGGTAGGGCGGCATGCCGGCGGGCAAGGCCGTGCCGTTTTTGAGGTGCCATCCCCTGTAGGCGCCCTGTGCCGGCAAGGACACGGGCTGCGCGCCCTTGCTGCCGGCAATGTAATGCTCGGTGGTCGAGCGCAGTATCTGCTCCCACACCGGGTGCGTGATCATCACCTGGCCGAAGCCGACCGAGACAGTGACGCCCACCGCCAGCAGCACCCCGAACGCGACAAACAGCGCGCTGATGCGCCAGTGCAGGTCAAACATGCGCCGTTTATTCGCCATCCTGCACCCGCAAGCTGTAGCCCTGCCCGAGCACGGTGCGCAGGATCTTCCGCTCGCCTTTGCCGTCGACCTCTTTGCGCAGCAGGTGCATGTGCGACCGCAGGATGTCTTTGTCCAGCGTCCGCTCGCCCCAGATCCGCGACTCCAGGTGTTCGCGGCTCACGATATGCGGCGAGCGCCGCATCAAGACCTCCAGGATTTGCCGGCGTATGGGCGACAGCGACAGCTCGCGGTCTCCCCGCGTCACGACCAGCGACTGCAGGTGAAAGCGCAGGTCGCCCACTTCCAGCACCTGCCCCGGGGCCTGCGCCGCATGGCTGCGCGTCACCAGCACCCGCAAGCGCATCTCCAGCTCCGGCAGGGCGATGGGTTTGACGAGGTAGTCGTCGGCCCCGGCTTCAAAGCCCTGCAGCTTGCTGCCCAGCTGGTCTTTGGCCGTCAGCATGATCACCGGCGTCCTGGACTTGAGCTCGTCCCGCAGTTGCGTCAGCATGGCCAGGCCGTCCATGCGCGGCATCATCCAGTCCAGCACGATCGCGTCATAGTGGTTCGCCTGCACCATGCCCAGGCCCGACCTGCCGTCGGGCGCCGCGTCGGGCTTGTGGCCGCAGGCTTCCAGGTAGTCGTAGATGTTCGCCGCCATCGGCGCGTTGTCCTCGACGATCAGGATGCTCAAGGGGCCTTCAATCATGTCCATCCCGGTTCTCCATCGCTGTTCCCTCGCGGTGGCGCGGCGGGCGTCAGAATTTTCTCGAAACCCCGACAAACAAGGAGGTTACGCCCTTGGCGTCCCTGTCCACCAAGGGGCTGTTGCGTATCTTGCCCGGCAGCGCGCTGTAAGACAGGCCGCCCGCCAGAATCCACTTGTCCGCGAAGGGCCGCATCACGTCCACCCCGACACGCGGGATCACCGCGCTGCCCGGCTTGTAGTTCACCACACCCCGGGCGACTTCCGCGTCCAGCGTGCCGTAGTAGTAGTTGGCCAGCTTGCTGGAGTAATGGCTCACCGCGAAGTGGGGCGTGATCGTGGCCGGTCCCCACTGCAGCGGATAGCCGTACTTGGCCGAGGCCTCATAACCCTTGCTGGCGCCCGACACATCGGCTTTCAGCGCCAGCTCCACCACGCCCATAGGGCCCTTGAAGGACCCGGCAATCCCCAGGTCCAGGCCGTTGTCACGGTCTTCCAGCAGGTTGCGGTTGATGCCCCGGGCCGCAAGCTCGGCCACACCAAAATCCTCTTTCTTGATGCCGCCCAGCCTGGCGCCCAGGGTGGCGTCAAAAGTGAAACCGTCGCGGCTGAGCAGGTGGTAGCCCCCGCTGATCCCGCGCCAGAAGAACCTCTCGCCCTGGTAGCTGATCAGCGGCACCGCGCGAAGCCTGGCACTTTCCCCCGCGTAAATGTCGGTCCTGGCCGCCACGCCCACACCCAGGCCCCAGGGTGAGGCCCCGGGCTCGGGCCTGGGCTGCGCATAAACGCCCGTAGTGCCCGTCAATGCCGACAGCAACACCACAGCGGCGGGAACAACAACAACAGATTTGCGCTTCATAGGGAACTCCTCCTGGACGGTTTCTAAAAAAAGGCCGGCTGACCGCCGGGCTGCACGCACTGTGCCGCCCCGCTGTCGCGGAGATGTCGCGGCCGGGTGCGGTGTGCAAGCACGCATCGCGACATCCCGGCGACAGCCAGCGCCCACCATCACCGCTTTTGCTTTCCCTTTCCCTTTCCTTTTTTGAAACCGGACACACCAGGATGACCAAACGCCAAGCCCGCCCTGACGCCGCCTCCTCCCCCGTTGCGAAGCCCGCATCCCTTGCAGGCGCAGAAACAAGTCCGCGCGCGCTCAAGCACGACCCCTGCGCCACGGCCGCGCTGCCGCTTTTTGCGATGTACTTTCTGGGTGCGGGGGCCGGCAAGCCCGGCGTGGTGCGCGGGCGCAAGCGATGAATGGGGCCGCGCGCAAAAAAAGCCAGGCAAGCGGCTTGGCCGATCGCTTGTTTACTTGTCCGTGCCGGGAAAGTAAGGCGCGCCCTGTATCGCCGTCAGTGGCAGATAAAAAGTTTTCACCGGCACCAGTGGTGGCGGTTTCACGGACATGCGGATGCCAGTACGCTCGCTACGCTACAAAATGCGATGCCACAAAGGTCAAGCCCAGAAGGCCACCCCACAGCAGCGCTGTCAGCAACCGGTTTCTTTCGTTTTCATGGTGCGTGAAGAACAGATGGCCAAGCAGGCTGGTGATGCCCTTGAAACCAAACAGCAGCCCTACGAGGGAGGCAGCGCCCAGATAAACCCCGTGCACCCACAACGGAATCGACAGGAAAAAATAGGCCATGCCGCGCGACGGATAAATCAGGTACATGCCCAGGAACAGCGACACCTCAAAAATCGGCACGGCTACCAGCGCGGCCACCAGTCGCCAGCCAAGGCCCTCGCTCTCCTCAGCTGCGTCAGGCCGCTTGCGCAAATAGGTGGGTCGATTCATGGCCAGGTGTGGGGTTGTTTTCTTGACAGTGTGAACTATGCGGCAGCTCAAGGGCTAGTCAGCCAAACGCAGCCCGCGCAACCGCTGGTGCGCCGCGTCTTCAAGATCAAGCGGCAACTGCTGCTTGGCCTTTAAATAGTGGTTGGTGAACACATCCAGGTAAGCCTCCAGCGTCTCGGCCACCTGCATCTCACCGGCCAGCGCAAAACACAAAGCCGCGACTTCCGAGGTGCAGAAATGCTCATCACGCTGCGAGCGCCTGAGCTTGTAGCGGGACAGCTGCTCGCTCTGCAAACTCAGCACCGGCAGCTTGTCCAGGTAAGGGCTTTTGCGAAACATCTTGCGCGCCTCGGGCCAGGTCGCGTCCAGCAGCACAAACAGCGGGCGTTTGGCTGGGTGACTGTTGTTGTTGCCATCGGCTGGCGCGACGGCCGGCAACTCCGTCACCACCCGCTCCGCCGCCACAAACTCACCGGGGAAGACCAGATACGGCTGCCACTGCGGGTCCGCCAGCAAAGCCAGCAAGCCAGGCTCGACTTCAGTGCGCGCCCAGCCAAAGGCAAACGTGTCCGGCACCACATCGGCAATCAGCCAGCCCGTGTTGCTGGGCTTGAGCGCCTCGATATCCGCCATCACCAGGCACACACCGGCATTGACGGCCGGCGCCACCGGCCGCAAAGCACACATGCAATGGCTGGGCACCAGCCGGCAACCGGCACAACGGACGTTACGCGGCCCGCCACGGGCTAAAAAAGGTTTGGAGGCGCGCGCCAGGCGGGCTGTGCGCAGGCGGGAGACGGCGTGGGGCATGTGACGGTGTGAGGCTGCGTTGGTGCGCTTAATTGTTTCTGTATGAGAAAAATTGCGCAGGAACTACATATTCTCCACCGCAAACTTTATCTTCGACACTACATCTCGAGGTGTTGCTTGAAATCGCGGACATCCTCGTCTGTAAGCGAGAACCACTCGCCGCGAGTACGTTTATGGGAAAAATGTGCATGCCAAAACTGCTCAACCTCTTTAGCGTCTGTTGCGTTGATGAGATGGATAATTTCGACGGGAAAAGGAAGTTTCAGAGTTAAATGATGCTCGCGAACTGAAAAGTTACTTGAGCGGCCAATTTTGTAATGCCCACCCCCGTGCGCGAGATATACGAAGCCCCGCGTTGCAATTTTCTTGCGACGGGATGATTGCTCGGCTTTCGCCATGCCAGGAGTTAGCTCGAATAGCTCGAATTCCTCGACGGAGGCAAAATAATCTTTGGAAAAATCCGTAGCCTGGAGGAATTTGGAGAAGCGTTGCGAGAGGCTTTCACCGAAGGCTATCCACCCCGCCAATTCGCCGGAAGACATACTTTCGGAGCTGCCAACGGGAATTACCAACTCGCAGTGAGTAATAGTCCAGTACTTGCCGTTTGGTAGGTTGAGCGCGATGCTAGGCATAAGATTTGAGAGGTATCTTTCAAAAATCGCTATATGCGAGACGAAACTACATGACGCTGTTGAATTCCACTGAAGTCTGACCCGAGTTTTCCATCGAATATTGACCCACACTCTTTGTGAGCAGAAGGTGCTCACGATGTGGATAAGTTCTTGGTTTTCTCCTTTTTGGGCTGAGTCTGTGTGGATCTGCCTCAAAGTGCGCCGCTGTTTCCGCGATTTTGTTGCCTCGATGACCAACCAGGTGGCCAGCTTCTCGGCGTAGGGATCGAGCTTGCTTGCGGTTGCCCGCCTTTGGTAGCTGGGC